>CAMEZN010000199.1 GCA_945947845.1 uncultured Mucispirillum sp.
GTTAAGGCTGATAATAAGAATGTATTTGATGACAGTAAACTTACAGACCACCATGCACTTATTCCAACAGGTGCTGTTCCATCTGGTTTATCAAAAGATGAGCAATTTATATATGATTTAATATGCAGGCGATTTTTAGCAGTATTTAGTCCTGATTTTGTGTATGAGCAAATAAAAGTGGTGACTGAAGTAAATAATTACAGGTTCTATTCTCAAGGAAAGACTGTAAAAGATTTAGGTTGGAAAGCATTGTATCAAGAAAAAGATAATAATATATTACTTCCTGCTCTATCTAAAAATGATATTGTATTATTAAATAAAACAGAAAAAGAAGAAAAACATACTACCCCACCCCCTTCCTATACCGATGGTTCACTTATTGAAGCTATGAGTAAGGCTGCCAGCTTTGTTAAAGATGAAAACTTAAAGAAAATTTTAAAAGATGCAAAAGGTATAGGAACACCTGCAACGAAAGCATCTATCATTGAAACCGCATTACAGCGTGGGTATATAGCAAGAAAAGGTAAACAGATAAAAATTACTGATGCTGGTATTAAGCTGATAGAAAGTATGCAGGGTGAGCAGTTATTAGACCCTGCTTATACTGCATTATGGGAACAGGAGCTCGAAAAAATAGCCAGTGGTGAAACTGTGAATATAACTAATTTTATGAAGAATATAGAAGATTATACAAAATATTTAGTCAGCAGTATTGCTGGTAAAGATTTAGGCGGCATTGCAAAAGGCAGAGAGCCCCAGCAGGAAGGTAAACAGGTTGGGATATGTCCAGAGTGTGGCAGTCCTGTAGTAGTGTATCAGAAAAGTAAAGGTTATTCCTGCTCAAATAAAGAGTGTGATTTTGTGCTTTGGAAAAATAAGTTAGCTTATCTTGGCAGAAGAGAGATATTAACAAAAGATGCTAAAAATATATTGCAGGCATATCAAGATAGGACTACTGCTGCTATTGACGGGTTAATCAGTAAATCATCAGGTAAAGAATATACAGGCAATGTTATTCTTGAAAAAGATGATAAATATGGCTGGGGATTAAAATTAGTTTTTGATAAAAAATAAAATAATGGAGAATGTAAATGATTAGTTATGAAAATGTTAAAAAATTAGTTGTTAGGTATGGTTATGATGATGAGGAAAATAAAACAAAAGATATTGATATATCTTATGTTTTAAAAAGTGACATAGATATGGAATTTCCATTACTGGCACTATATGAAATTTTAAAACAAATGAGAGAAAACAATAAACTGGATATGCCAGAAGAAATAATTATGACAGTGAATATTAAGATAAAAGAAAAACAGATACCATATCGCAATGAATATAATGTTGAACGGGTTATAGTAAAAAAATTAACAAAACCTTTTATTAAGCAGGAATATCTTATTATATCTGATTTAAGTGAATTTTTATACAACATAAAATATCATATTCAAGAATTAATGGCTTATGAAAATATAAAAGCTGATGGTATTACTTATTTAGAGGAATATAAATAATGGAGTTATTGATAGGGCTAGTATTAATATTATCAGCAGGTCTGATATGTTCAACAGGTGCTGATATAATTAAGAGAATAAAAAACAAGCATTAAATTAATTTTAAGCTCTCTGCAAGGGGAGCTTTTTTATGCTTTTAATTAAAATGTAACATATGAAATATATTTATTATTGATAGTTATTTTATATCAGGAGCAAAATAATGGCAGTTATAGGGTTGGTAACAGATAGTATTAAAATGCCGAATTTAGCACTAATGAAGTTATCTGCATATCATCAAGAGAAAGGTGATATAGTAGATTGGTATAATCCATTATTTTCTAGTGACTATAATAAAGTATATTACAGTAAAATATTTACATTCACTAAACATTATCCGTACTTTATCAATAATATAGAAAAAGGCGGAACTGGGTTTGATATTTATAAAACACTTTCACATGAGATAGATATTTTGCAGCCAGACTATTCTATTTATCCAGATATTGATTATGCAGTAGGTTTTTTAACTCGTGGCTGCATTAGAAAATGTAAGTGGTGCGTTGTTCCCGAAAAAGAAGGATATATAAAATCGTATAGAACAGTAGAGCAAATTGTTCGACCTGATAGTAACAAAATTATCTTTTTAGATAATAATGTGTTAGCCAGCAATTTTGGTATAGGGGAAATAGAAAAACTATCAAAAAGTAATTATTATATAGATTTCAATCAAGGACTGGATGTAAGACTGGTAACAGATGAGATTGCTGATTTGCTTGTTAAAATCAATTGGATAAAATATATAAGATTTTCCTGTGATACAACATCAATACTTCCAAAAATAATAGAAGTTGCTGAATTATTAAGAAGTAAAGGTTATAAAAAAGATATATTTGTTTATGTCTTAGGAATAGAACCTGAAGATACATTATACCGCCTTAATGAGCTTAAAAAACATAAAATCACTCCATTCATGCAGCCCTACAGAGATTTATCAAGTTCTACAATAATTAATCCTGAATTAAGAAAAATGGCAAGATGGTGTAATAGAAAATGGTTGTTTAAAAGCTGCAGCTATGAAGAATATAACGATAAAAAAAGAAAATATCCTCTGAAATATGAAGAAACAATAAAATATTTTTTAGAACTAGAAGGAGAAAAAGATGCAGTTATCTGAACAGTTAAAAAATCATAAACCATACTGGGCTGATTATACAATACAAACTTTACCAGATGATATATTAATCAGCACATTTACTGTTTCTCATTACTGGGCAGACAGTACAAGTATAAATGTTTGTGATGTTATCGGCACTGCTCATAAAGAGTATGCTGGCAAAAGCTGGCAGTGGTTGTTAGAAAACGGTCGCAGAATGCCACATAATCTAGGTTTACTTGATACTAATCCAGTATATTATGAAGAACAGTGTAAAAAAGAGCCGTCTATGTATTTTATAAAACTTAATGATAAGTTATATATCGGAGCAGATGGTAACCATAGAACCTGTATAGCAAAATATTTATTTGATATAGAGGGAAAGAGTGTGTTGCACGGTGTAACTCTTGATGAATATACGATAGATTATTCAATGTTTAATCTTTATTCCTTATTGAAAGAATTTGCAGTAAGTAATAATTTACGATGGATTATAGAGCCACAAAGAGAGTTAGTTGAGCGAATAGATGGTGCAGGCTGGAAAAGAGATAATTATAAACTAAAAATAAAAATCACGAACAGTAAGAGTATGTATTCAGTAGAAATAACATCATTCAGTGAATTTTATAGTCTGATAAAGGATTATAACAAGTTATTCAAAAAAATAAGAGGAGTATATAAAGAGTTATGGAAATGAAATTTTTATATATTATAGGTGCTTTTTTCATCTTATTAATGATATTTAGTGCTGCTGCGGCAGTATTAAAAAATAATAATTATTTTATGATTATTTTTATAATATCAGCATTAATGACATATTATGATTTATCTAACATCATGGATATAAAACGGCAGGAATTAGAGTTTAGACACTTAGAGGCAATGAAAGATTTGGATATAAAACAGACTAAAGAAATCTATGATATGATATATTCTAAACTAGCAATACAAAAAAATGCAGAAAGAGGTATAGATAAGTATGAAGAGAAGTAAAAGGTTTTCGGTTTTAATGATTATTTTGTCAGTATTAGTAATAAGTGTTAGTGCTGGTTATGATAAAGGAATAGCAGGCTGTGCTGGAGACTGTATGACCTGCCACCCAAAATTAATAGGAGATATTAAACATTCCTCATTAACTACATGTATCAAGTGCCATGAGCCTGTGAAACAAGAAAGTTTTTCGTTATCACAGGGAGGTTGTGGGGATAGATGTTTTCAGTGCCATTCTGAATGGCCAAAAGACAGCAGTCATGCTCAGTTAGATAGTTGTTTAGATTGTCATCAAAAGTAAAAGTAGGAGAAATAATGTGGAGAATAAGAATTTCTATGCAGTAAAAAATGGTAGAGAGACGGGTATTTTTGAAAGCTGGGCAGAATGTCAAAAACATATCACTGGTTTTTCTGGAGCAGAATTTAAAAAATTTAAAGAGTTTGCAGCAGCAGAGAAATATTTATCTACTGACAGTATCAATGATAAAAAATCTGATGATTTAAACGGACTTCATGCATATATTGATGGCAGTTACTCTGAAAAGACTGCTGAAGCTGGATATGGTGCAGTAATATTATATAATGGTGAGATAAAACATACAATAAGCGGTAAAAGTAAAAAATATATTGATATGCGAAATGTAGCAGGTGAACTTTTTGCAGCAGGTATGGCTGTAAAATGGGCAATAG
>CAMEZN010000200.1 GCA_945947845.1 uncultured Mucispirillum sp.
GGGTGGCGGAATGGTGCAGATGCTCCACAATATCGCGCTCGATCTCGGCGGCGTGCCGCGTGATGATGATAAACTTGCTGGCCTGCTTTTGCCCGCGCATGATGCGGTTGCCGGTAAAACTGGAAATAAAACAATAAAGCAGGCAAGTATGTATAGATATTTCATATTATTTTTCTACCATATTTTTTATTTCTTCTAAAATCTTTTCTTCTATTTCCAAAATATTATTCATTTGTCTGCCAGATTTTTCAACAACTTTTTGTATTATTTCTGTAAAAGACTGCACAGTCTTTTCTTCTGATTGTTTAAATTCTTTCAGCATTTCTATTGAAAAAAAGCTAACCATATTAATATATTCACTTTTAATTTCTATATATTTACTTCCTTTGGCAGTTAACATCTTTTTATCTTTTTCTCTAATAATATTAATAGTTTCTTCCTGTGCTTTTTTTATATCATCTATTGCCTTATCTATATCAATATTTTCGCCTTTTTCCAGTGCTTCTTTTATTTTATATACAGGTTCAGATGATTTTTTTGCAAACTCTTCCTGTAAAGGCACAATTTCATGTATAATTGTATAATAATCCTGCTCTATACTGCTTAATTTTTTATTGCATGCAGCTGCAATTAGTAAAATAAAAAGTAAAAAAAGCATTTTTTTCATTATATTTTCCACCTTATTGTTCATGAATTTTTTCAATAATTTCTGAAAGTAAATTATCCTGCTTGTTTTGTAATGTTCGTATTTTTCTGTTATATTTTATCTGTGTCAGCTTTGTATCATTTTTGCCGTGTTCACCCATAGTTTTAAACTGTTCAATCATAACCTTTACATATTCGGATTGAATCTCTATAAGCTTAATAGTGATATTATGATATTTTTTAATTTCTTTTGATGCAATATGAATATTTACTTCTTTTGCCAGCTTTAAAAGGTTTACTAGGTCATTATTAATCTGTTTATTTTGCTGTTCAAACTTGCTGAAATCATTTGTTTTTTTATATTCAGCAATAGCATTAGTCATTTGTTGATTAATATATTTTATTTTAATATTTAACTCTTCTTCAATAGCAGAATATCTATTGATATCTTTTTGTAAAAGAGCCTTGTCTGTTTTAGCACATGCTGAAAGCATAACAAAAAGCAGAAGAGTTAAAAATGCTGTATTATTTTTCTTTATCAGCATAAAAATCAACACCAGATAAAAAGTTTAAATAATTTATTTCCTGCTGGCTCATTTCTTGTTGGGCACTATGCAGCAGATGATTAATTCTTTCATAAGACATTTCTTTATCAGTTTTATAAATATCTGCAATTTTATATATCATATCGTTTTGCATATTCATATATTTGTTTAAAGCCATAAGTGAATTTTTATAATCATCAGTAATAAATTTTTCTAATGCTTTATTAATTTTTTCTGATAATTCTTTTTCACCATTTTTGATAGTATTTAGTACTACATCAATATTTACAGTTTTATTATCAAGTATTATATTAAAAAGTTCATCAGTATTTTCATTTAATACATCAAAAGTAACAACTATATCTGGTCTTACTGTATTAATATAATATTCTGTATCCTGTTTTAATTCTTTTGTAGAATTAATATATTTTTTAAATTCCAGATATGCTTCTTCTGTATTCATATCATTTTGAGTATTATTGTGATTTTCAGCAGTTTCAATTTCCGGTGAAAGCACAATCGCAGCAGTAATAGATATAACAGTTATTAATAATATGATAACAGCAATTATTTTATTCATCTATACCTCAAAAAATCTTATATAATTGATTTTATGGCTTGAATATTTTTCAAGCCATAAAAAGATGTTGCACTTATTTTGTAGTATTTTGAATAGCAGCAGGGTGGATTACATTCATTAAAGTTTTTAATGCTTCTGCATTTTCTTTATTCAGCTTTTGAAATTCAGGGGAATATTTTTCTACCAAAGCTAATTTATCATATTCTGTAAGTTTTCCATATTTTAGAAAGGCAGAAACAGTGTCTTGTAAAAATTTGTTTTTCAGCTTGATATAAGCAAGAGTAACATCATGATATTTTTTAACTTCTTTTGTTTTGATTTTTGAAGCCTGTTCATTCATATGTTTTTCAATTGCCTGCACTTGATTATTAACTATTTTTACACTTGTATTTATATCTTTTTTGCTTTTTCCTTCTATAATTTTATCAATTTCTGTCATTTCACTTTCAATTTTTGATAAAGCATCTATAATTTTTGGGTTTATATCAGTATTATATACATTAAGGTCTTCTTTAATAGCTTCCTGTAATGAATCTGCAAAGCATAAGCCAGCAGTAATAAAGATAAAAAGTAAAGTTACTAAAATTTTTTTCATTATTATCTCCTTATTTTAAAAATATATTAATCAAAAACAGCCTTTAAAAAATCATTTCTTATTATATCAGCTTGTTTTTTGACTTCTTTTTCTTCATTTTTATATTTTTTTTCTATCTCTTTTATTTCTTTTTTTGTAATAATTCCCTGCTTATAATATATGTCAGCAGTTTCTTTTATCACTTTTTCATAAAATGAAAGTTCAAATACTGGGTATGTAAGAGCATATTTCATATTTTCTGTTTTTAATTTATGGCTGCTTTTTTTTATATAATCATCAAGCTTTATAATCTTATTATGAATTATATTAAGTTTTTCTTCTACGATTTCTTTTTTATTTTCAACCATCAATTTTTTGATTTCATCTATTTCTAAATATACTTCTTTTTTGGTTGCATTTATTACTTTATCAATCTCTTTACTATATACTCCATAATCATCAAATAATGCTTTTTTCTCATTTGCATATACAGTATTAAAAGATAATATAATAAAAAGAATAACATATATATACTTTTTCATATAAACCTGCCTGAAAATTATTTCTGTATTTCGCCAGCAAGAGCAAGCACAAGCATAGTAGTTTTAATAAACTGCTTACCAACAGTTTGTTCTTTATCATCATATTTATTTAAAAGCATTCTGTATTCTTCCTTGCTCAACTGGTTATAAAGACAGTCCATAATTTCTTCACCAAGTTTTTCATCTATTTTCTCATATTTTGTTACAATACCTTTATATTCCTGAAAAGTAAGAGCTTCGTTTTCTGCAAACCGTTTAATAATTTCATATCCTTTTGCAATTTTAAACCTGTTTTGTTTATCTAAAAGGTTGATAAAAAGCCGCATCTTATATGTTTTAAGCCCATTAAAATTTGCTTTTAAAATAGTTAAATTATGTTCTAATGTTTTCAATGTATTTCTCATTCTAAAAACATCATTTCTAGTCAGTTGATATTTAGTAATATCCAGCATATTTACTACTTTATCTATCTGGTTAGTAATATCTTCAAATCTTGCTTCAAGCCCTGTGCTTAAAAGGTCTAAATCATCAGCAAAGTTTTTAATTTCACCAGTTGCATTTTTAGCACCTGTTTCGGCTATTAATTTTGATAGGTTAAATTCTTGTTCGTTCATTTTATCACATATTTTTATATTTTTCTAATGAGCGTTGTAATCTTTTTGCTTCTTTTTCATACTTTGAAACTACACTTCTGTAATCTCTTTCTGAAATAGCCCCATTATTTTCATAAATGGCAAGCAATTCTTCTGCAACATTAATTGTGAGCAGTTGTATTGAAGCAGTATCTTGCAGCACAGTTTGCAGTGAGTTATTATTTATTTCATCTAATGATTTAGTTTTTATATCATTAATTGCCTGTTTTCCTGTTTGCAGAGTTTCTTTCATAGATGGCAGTTGTTTATATATATAAAGCCTTGTATTTGGCTTTAAAGTATCTGTAATATTTTTTACTTTACCACCAGTTTCTAAAATAGTCCGCATAGATTCTTGAAAAAATTCCTTTTCTCCTGCAAAAACATTAAAAGAAAATGTTGTCATAAGCATAATTAAAAATATTGTAATCTTTTTCATAAATACAACTCTCATATATTTTATATCTTTTTATCTTAACAGCAGCATAGAAATTTTACAATAAAAATATGTTTAAATATTATTGTTTTTTAATATTTTCTATGTATTCTGCCCATTCAATAGGCAGTTTATGTTTTTTTTCATTATTACATTTTTTGCATGCAGGAACAATATTATTTTTACTTGATTTTCCACCCCTGATTAATGGCACAATATGGTCCATTGTTAATTCTTCTGGTTTAAATTTTCTGCCGCAGTAGTAACATTCTCCGTGAGATATTTTTTCTCTCCACCAGTTAGTTTTTCTAAGTTCTCTTGCTTTTGCTCTTTCTTTTGCTATATATTTATGATATAGTATATAGTACCTTT
>CAMEZN010000201.1 GCA_945947845.1 uncultured Mucispirillum sp.
TATGATGATGCTACCCCCTGAAATGATTTCTGTGCCTTTTAAAATACTGCTTTTTGTATTAGTTGATGGCTGGTCTCTTTTAATTACAGGACTTGTAAAAAGTTATGTAGTATAACAGGAAGGTTATTATGAACCCAGATATTGCTGTTTCACTTGTTTCAAAAGGTTTAGAGCTTGCTTTAATTATTTCACTGCCAACACTTATAGCAGGGCTTGCAGTTGGGCTTTTAGTTAGTATATTTCAAGCAGTAACACAAATTCAAGAAATGACTCTTTCATTTATTCCAAAAATTATAGTTATGGTTGTTTTAATTGGAGTTACTTTTCCTTGGATGCTTTCTACTTTGATGGAATATACTATGGCATTAATTCAAAATATGAATAGTTATGTAGGCAAGTAACATTTTTTCATATAAAAATATCTATCTGAATAAGAATAATTTACTATCGTAAAATCTTATATAAATTCTATATTATATATATTTTTTTTATTAAAAAATTTAACATAGTTTTTAATTATGTTAATTCTTTTGAACTTATTATTATTCAATAATGTCTTTTACTATAAGTATATTATGGGGATTATACTGAACATTGTTATTAAATGTGTCCACATTAATGATAATTTCTATTGTCCAAATAAAAAAAATATGTTTTAAATATACATTTGTATTTATAAGCATAAAGATTAATTGTATTGGAGAAAATTATGCACAAAAATCGTATTACAAAAGTGATACTATTAGTTATTTTTTCACTTCTTATTTTTTCAGGCTGCAAAAAAGAGCAGCAGCAGGCTCAAAGGACTGAAACTCCAGCGATTGTTGAGTTAATGACTGTTGAACAAAAAGATACTCCTTTTGTTGTTGAATATGTAGGAATAACAGAAGGTTCTAAATCTGTTGAAGTAAAAGCACAGGTTGGTGGTATTTTAAGGGAGCGCTTATATCAGGAAGGGCAGTATGTAAATGCAGGCGATGTTCTTTTTACTATTGAGCCAGATACTTATGAAGCAGCTTTAAAAGCAGCAAAAGGTAATCTTGATATGGCAAAAGCACAGCTTATTCAAGCAAAACTTGATTATGACAGGTTTTCAAATCTTTATAAAACTAATTCTATAAGTAAAAAGGATTATGATGCAGCAGTTGCTACTTATGAATCAGCAAAAGCTCAGGTAGAAACAGCTCAGGGTAATTTAAGTGATTCTAAAATCCGCTTAGGGTATACAAATGTTATTGCCCCTGTTGCAGGTTATACAAGTAAAGCAAATTTTACAGAAGGTAACTTGATATCTACAACAACTACTACACCATTAACATATATTAACCAAGTTAACCCAATATATGTTAATTTTTCTATTCCAGCAACTACAATGACACAGCTTAGAATATTAGCAAATGAAGGTAAAGTTAAGGCTGCTGATGAATTATCATCTACTGTTTATACTGGTGATAATACAAAATATCCTGAAACTGGTAAAGTTATCTTTTTTGATAAAGTGATTACTTCTGCAACAGGTGATATTAAAATTAAGGCAGAATTTCCTAATCCGTATATGGCTCTTTTACCCGGTCAATATGTAAGAGCAACATTAGATGGCTATACTCTTACTAATGCAATAGTTATCCCACAAAAAGCAGTTATGCAGCGTCAGGGCAAACAATCTGTTATTGTTGTAGATGCACAAAATAAAGCTCATTTCCAGCCTGTTACATTAGGTATGAATATGGGGAATTATTTTATGGTGCTTGACGGTTTAAAAGCAGGTGATAAAATTGTTGTTGAAGGTGCTAATAAAATTATGAGAGATAATGCATCAGTTATTGATAATAATGTTATCAAGGCTCAAATGGGGCAGGCATCACAGCAGCAGGCTAAATAATACAGGTAGTAAATATGGAAAATAAAGAAATAAAAGCAGGTTTTTTTATTCAAAGACCTATTTTTGCAACGGTTATATCTATTATCATAACATTGGTAGGTTTAATAAGCATACAAATACTGCCTATTGAGCGTTATCCTAACTTAACACCACCACAGGTATCTGTTTCGGCTTCTTACAACGGAGCAGATGCAGAAACAATTGCACAAAATGTTGCTTCAATATTAGAAAGTGCTATTTTTGGTGTTGATGATATGATATATATGAATTCTGTTTCATCTAGTGCAGGTTATGTAAATGTTACAGTTACTTTTGCAATAGGAACAGACCCAGATTTAGCAACTATTAATGTAAACAACAAAGTGCAGACAGCAATGGCTCAACTGCCGACAGAAGTGCAGCAGTTAGGTATTACTGTTACAAAAAGAAACCCATCTATGCTTATGATGGTTGCTTTATCATCACCAGATAATAGTTATAGTAAAGCATATCTTGCAAACTATGCTTCTCTTAATGTTGTTGATGAATTAAAACAAGTTGATGGGGTTGGTGAAGTTAGTTTATTTGGTAAAGATTCTTATTCTATTCGTGTATGGCTGGACCCTAATAAATTAGCATATTATGGTTTAATTCCAGATGATGTATCAAATGTAATTCGCTCACAAAATGCTCAGTTTGCAGCAGGTTCGTTAGGTGCTGCACCAATGGAGGGCAGGGCAGATGTTTACTGGCAGGTGCTTCCGCCACTTAGATACAGCACACCAGAAGAGTTTGGTGAAATTATTATAAGGGCAAATCCTGATGGCAGCACTCTTAGGTTAAAAGATGTTGCAAGATTAGAGCTTGGAGCAGAAACTTATGGGGTTGAAAGCCGTTATAATGGAGCTATGGCAACTGCTATGGCAATATATCTATCCCCTGATGCGAATGCTCTTGCAACTGCAACATCAGTTAAGTCAAAAGTTCAACAGTTATCAGAGAACTTTCCAGAAGGTATAGAATATCACTTTATTTTTGATAATACAAAATTTATTGTAATATCTATTGAAGAAGTTGTAAAAACATTAGTTGAGGCATTAATCCTTGTTATTATTATTGTTTATGTATTTTTACAAAGCTGGCGAGCTACATTAATTCCATCTCTTGCAGTGCCTGTTTCTATTATAGGCACATTTGCAGGTATGTATGCCTTAGGATTTTCCATTAATATCTTAACAATGTTTGCAATGGTTTTAGCTATTGGTATGGTTGTTGATGATGCTATTATTGTTGTAGAAAATGTTGAACGGCTTATGGCAACAGGTTTAAGTGTTAAAAAAGCAACAGCTCAGGCTATGCATGAAGTAACAAGACCAGTTATTGCAGTTGTGCTTGTATTATCAGCAGTGTTTATTCCAGTTGCATTTATGGGTGGTATGGCTGGTGTAATGTATAAACAGTTTGCTATAACCATAGTTATCTCTGTTATAATATCAGGGGTTGTTGCATTAACATTTACTCCTGCTCTTTGTATGCTGTTATTGAAACATGGCAAGGAAGAAAAACATATTCTGCACCGTGGTTTTAATAAAGGCTTTGATTTTATGACAAAAGGCTATCTCCATGGTGTTAAATTTATTTTAAGAAATAATTTTATTGCAATCTTAATATATGGCTTAACAATTGGTGGTATTGCTTATCTTTTTACTCATATACCAACAGGGCTTGTTCCAGAAGAAGACCAAGGTGTTGTTTTATCTATTGTGCAGCTTCCTGATGGAACTTCAACAGACAGAACAGCCAAATATATGGAAGAATTTGCAAATAAATTAAAGCAGGACCCATCTGTTGAAGGCTTTATGGCTCTTGCTGGTTTTGATATGCTTGCAAGTTCTGTCCGTCCAAATGCTGGTGCTGCCTTTATTGACCTTACTCATTGGGATAATAGGACTACTGATAATCTTTCATCATTTGCATTAGTTGGTAAAATATATGGTATGGGAGCAGTAACTCCTGAGGGTGTTAGCTTTGCATTTAACCCATCACCAATTCCGGGTATGAGTGCAACTGGTGGTTTTGAAATGTGGATACAAAACAGGGCTGGTGATACAACAGAAAAACTTTATGAATATGCTATGAAAATTGTTGCAGCTGCTAACCAAAGGCCAGAAATTAAAGGAGCAAGGACAACTATTAGTATTACTGCACCACAAATGCAGTTAGAAGTTGACAGGGAGAAAGCACTTGCTATGGGTGTTGCAATTTCTGATATTTTCTCTGTTCTTTCATCAACTTTTGGTCAATCATATGTTAATGACTTTAATTTATTTGGCAGGTCATACAAAGTATATGCTCAGGCTGATGCAGAATATCGTTCAACCCCTAGTGATTTAAATAAATTATATGTGCGAAGTTCAAATGGTGATAT
>CAMEZN010000202.1 GCA_945947845.1 uncultured Mucispirillum sp.
AAAGATAAGCAGATTGTGGATAAGTATATTGATAACTACCATATTCATAAAACCGATATTTATCTTGCAAGATATAAACTTTCTACTCAAAGTAACCCAAAAGAATATTTAGCTGATTTTTTTAAGGATATTAAGCATGGCAGTGTTATTGTTATTACTGAAACAATTGTCTACGATGAAGATGCTTACATAAATTCTGCCGCTGCTCAAATATTTGATAATCACAGAAGATTTTATACTGTTAATGAAATACTTGATTTTGTTCAAGACTATGCAAGACTTAACTATTTCCTTAATTTTAAAGAAATAGTGTATATTAATGACATCTTGCAGCATATTACAAATGATAAAGAAAAACATGAAATTATAAAAATATTAAATGACTTTCCAGATGAAATAAAACAGCTGCTTTCATTTAAAGAAGAAAATGGCAGCTTAATTTCATTTGAACCAAATGTTGCTGTTTTTATTCTTATAAAAAAATAACAAAACTATAATACTGGCGATGCATGTTTATTCGCCAGTATATATCTATTATAAAGCAGAAAAATTTTATAAAATATATTTATTATATCAGTATTTCTCCATCATAAATATTTATCATTAATGATTTCATAATCTGGCCATTATATTCTACTTCCTTAATTAATACTGAACCTTCTCCGCATGCGGCTACAATTCCATAGTCATTTACAGCAACTATCTCACCGGGCCTGCCCTCTATTCCACTCCATGATTCAAGAGCTGCATCAGTTATCTTATATTCTTCACCTTTAAAATAAAATACTGCTCCACTAAATGGAAAAGTATATGCTCTTATGAAGTTATATACAGATAGTGCATCAGCATTAAAATCAATCTTCTTACTGTTTTTTCTAATTTTTGGCAGATAAAAAGCATACTCTTCCTGCTGTTTTCTTCTGCTGTAATCAATCCCTTTATAAAGAGATGCAATAAAATCTGCTGTTACATCTGCCTGCCTGTCCATTAAATCTGAAACCTTAAAATAATTCTCTACCCGTATCTCCTGCTGATAAATTATATCACCACCATCTATTACACCATTATATTCATATATCGTAACACCAGAATAAACTACTCCACGGATAAACTGTTCACTAACTGCACCATAACCCCTGTATTTTGGTAAAAGTGATGGCTGCATATAATACACTGGGCAGTCTACTATCTCATTTTCAAAATAATCTTTTTTCCAGTCTATACATATTATAATATCTGCCTTTGGAAGAATATTCTTTGATACACTGTAATTTTCACTGCTTATTTCATATATCTGAAAATATTTAGAATATGATAAAATATCGCCACAAGGTTTTTTTCTTAAATCTGTATGCTCTGATGTTGCTACAAATGGAGATAGTCTTAATTGATGCAGCTTTTGTAATACTTTACTTCCTGTGTAACCATTTGTTAATATAAGAATATTTTTATTATTCATTTTATCTTGCACCTTTTTCTTCTACATCTGCCTGACTGCTTATCACATAACCAGTTTTATTTAATTTTGGAAGTATTACAGCATACCATATATCTTCATCATATGTTTCATTATTCCATGGAGTATAGAGTATATCCCGTGCCCTGTAATATGTTTTTTCTATAACAGTTATTTCTTTACCATTTGGTTTTTCAAGCACCCGCATATAATCACTTGTATCTTTTATAGAAAGGCTTTTATAAAATGATTTCTGATAAGCATAACTTCTATTATAACCTTTATCACTCATCAGCTGAAATAATGCAGGTATAGATAATATCTCTATTTTCTGTCTGCCATTTTTCATATTGCTTATGCTGTAACTATATACATAAATATATGCTTTCATAGTAACAGCTCCACCTAAATATTTTTGAAATGTGCCTTGTGGTTCTACTTCATATTTATTGAAATATTCCAATACTCTCCTGTCTTTAATTAGAAAAGTAATCACATTTTTTTTATTTATAACATCTACTGCCGGATATTCTGCAATATTAGTTAATGATGAAAAATATTCTTTATTATCAGGGATAAAAATTAATGATGCTGCTCTATCTTTTTTTGTATCTGTTATCATATCATAATCAGTATATTCTGTGCTGTCATGATATATTAAAGCTAATGTTCCGTATAACCATTGGGGCTTATATGAAAAACTGCTGTTGTTAATATCAAATAATGCTATATATACATATCCTGAAACAGAGTAAACCTGACTAATTCTGCCAGTTGATTCTATAAAAAATATTTCTACAAAACTATATTCTCCCTGATTTTCTACTAAGTATATCTGCATAGAAAGAGCAGAAATAGGGGTTAAATACTGCTTATCAATTTTGATACTTAATTTATCATCTATTTTGTTTTGATATAGTGTAAAACTATCTGCTGTATATATCTGCATATATTTTTTTACTGCTTTTTTAAAATAAGCATCAGATACTGGGTTAATTTTTGGCAGTATATTATTCTGAAAATCATCACTTAAATATGATGAAATATCTGGTGCAGGACTGAACTGCAAAGGAGCCGCATAAACAATATTAAATAACTGCAATATGAATATTACTATTAAAACTATTTTTTTCATAGCTTATAATATATTATATTTTCAATATATTTAAAAGTCTTTTTACTTAATTTTTATTTATATTATCAAAATTTATTATATTTATACATTTTAATCTATACTATAAATCTTGTAAAAAATAGATTATAAATCAATTTCAAATACATATAGCAGTATATAATATAGGTTAATAAGTAAAATTAAAAATATCTGTCATTTAAATAAAAACAGGTGAGAATTATCCCACCTGTAATAATAAATAAACCATATAATTTATAAATTTTTTCTACTTTACATTTTTACTGAATATATTATGTAATAAGGGCTTCTATCAAATGGGATAACAGAAAATACTTCATATGTTCCATTATCAGTTTTAATAGAGTTTTTCTCTACTTTTAATGACCTATCAGGTGTAAATAAATATATTTTATGATTTTTCATATACTCTAAAACATCATATCCATTTTTTGCAATATTATTTTCATTTAGACCTGTTATAATTATAGGGTTATCTTTTTCATCAAGCTCTATAAAATATAAATCTCTTTCTTTATCATCAGCAGTAAGATTATCTAAAACATCTTCTGAAATAAATTTTTTAAAGTTATCAGCAGGATACTGATAATAAATAACACCACAACGTGTTCTATAATCTGATGATAATATCTGAGTGCCAACTGAAAAATAAGCTTTCCCATCTTTAATATAAGGCATTATTTGAGAACCTGCTTTTGACATCACTTTTTTATAATAATCAGGACCACCAAGATAGAATTCAAAAGGTATATCATCATCTGTTGAAAATAAAGCTTGACCAATTTCAATTGTAACATCTGACGGTATATTTTTATATGAATATAATTTCCCACCTACTTCTACATGAGCATTTTTATCTTCTTCTATCATCTTTTTACCATGGTTAAAACCATCTAAAAGCTTAGTAACATTTTCTTCATTTACACTACCATTTTCACATAAGTGCATAAGTATGCTGTCATATACCATAGTAACATTAGTCTGATGAGTAAAAAACCATTCTACTGCATCTTTAAGCACATTATTTGCAAGCTCAATCTCTCTGTTCATTTCTGCCTGCTTTTTCTTTGAATTATCAATAAATAAAATAATTATAACAGCCAAAACAGCTATAAATACAATAGATAATAACAATACTAATTTGCCTGAATTTTTACTTGATTTCTTTTCAATTACCATATTACTTCCCCAAAATGTTTTGATTTTAATAGATATTATACTTATATTAATATAATGCAATTTACTATAAATTGATAAAAATAATTATTAAATATAAAATATTTTTTACTACATTTTTAGTCTTATATTATTACATTAATATATAATCAGTGTAGTGAATAATAGCAAATATCAAAATATTATTCAATTATTTTTTTAATTATTTTATAAATATAACCTTATTTTATATATAAAATTTGCATATAAAAATAATAAAATATAATTATTCTTAAAAATATTGATATTATATATTGTAATAACTATTTTAAAGCATAACAAAATTTTAAATAAATAAAGTAATGAATATATTAATTGGAATAAGAATGCACTTCCTTATGCATTTCAGGTCGCCTTTACACATAAAAAAAGGGATAATTTATTAACTATTTTTACACATAAAAAAAGAGCTGTCTAAATTATAGACAGCTCTTAATATCTTTAAG
>CAMEZN010000203.1 GCA_945947845.1 uncultured Mucispirillum sp.
TTCAAATATGGCAAATGCAAACACAACAAGAACAGAAGACGGCGGGCCATACAGGAAGAAAAATGTTATATTTAAACAAGTTTTAACAGGTGAACATAAAGGCGGTGTTCAGGTAGATAAAATATATGAAGATACTAAACCACCCCGTTTGCAGTATGACCCAACTCACCCAGATGCAAATGAAGAAGGGTATGTTGCTATGCCAAACATAAGCCCTGTTGAAGAAATGGTAAACCTTTTGGAAGCAGCAAGAGCTTATGAATCAAACTTAACTATTTTGCAGTCAGCTAAACAATTATCTAATGCTGCACTGGAAATTGGACGACAATAATAGTAGGAAATTTTTTCCTGTTATATAAAAAAGGAAATTTATTCATTTTGTATATGGTAAAATTTTCCTAATATAGATTTATATTGATAAGTAATTAAAAAGATTGTATATTATATATATAAAGATAGGAGCAGAAAATGGCTGATATTAATAAACTGGATATTTTACTTCCAAACAGTCTTGAAACAAATTACAGCTCTACACAGCAGCCTTCTGTTGTGGAAGGGGACAGCTTCTCTGATATTTTAAAAACAGCACTTAATAGTGTGGATTCTGCTCAGCATAATGCAGCAGCAGCTATTCAGCAGGCACTTAATGGTGAAAATACTGATGTGCATGACACTATGATAGCTATGCAAAAAGCTGATACATCACTTAAAATGATGATGGAAGTCCGCAACAAATTATTATCTGCTTATCAAGAAGTTATCAAAACTCAAGTGTAGTATATTAATTTTTTTACTGCACTTGATTTTCTTATCCCTTTTGTAATGCACTGTATTTTTACAATATCACTGTGTAGTTACTATCTTTGTATTTAAAATAACAATATCTTTATCAATATGGGGCAAAAATGAGTGATAAAAACAGTAATTCTGTGAGAGAAGAATCATCATTTAAATTATTATGGCAGTCATTGCCTGTAAATATTAAAAGGTTTGCGGTAGTTGTTTTTATTGTATTAATATGTTCTTTATTTTTTACTTTATTTTTTGCAGGTGATGCAGTAGAAGAATTAAAATTTATGAGCAGTCAGATAGATAATCATACAAAATAGTATTAATTTAAAATAGATTTAGTATTTATTTTTAGTTATAAATAACAATGTGGAAATTTTTACATATAATGTAACAATATATGGTGAATTTATAAAAAAATACTTGTATCTATTAAAGAAATTTTATATATTGCAGTATATATCACTATATTTGTGCATAGTGTAATTTTATATATAGTATAGGAGCGACCAGATATGGCGGTACGAAATTTATCCACACAATTTTTAGATATCTGGGCAAAGCTTACAACATTGCAAAAAGTGGCAATTGGTGCGGCATCTGTTGCTGTGATTGCTGCTGTTACTGTTCTGCTTATCTGGGCAAATAAACCGGCTTATAAACCACTTTATACAGATATGACACAAGATGATGTGCAGGCAGTAAGTGACCAGTTACGCCAGCAGGCTGTTCCTTTTAGAGTTAATGGCACATCAATAGAAGTTCCACAGGAAAATGTATATAATGCTAGAATGATGCTTGCAGAGCAGGGGCTTCCAAAAACTCCACCTGCTGCGGGTTTTGAGCTTTTTGATAAATCAAGCTTTGGTAAAACTGAATTTATGCAGAATGTAGATTATCAAAGGGCATTACAGGGTGAATTAAGCAATACTATTGCTACAATGGATAAAGTTTTAGAAGCAAAAGTCCATTTAAGCATTCCAAAAGAAAGGCTTTTTATTTCAGAAGAACAGCAGGCAAAAGCTTCTGTTGCATTAAAATTAAGGCAGGGGCAGACATTAAGTGAAGATGAAGTCCGTTCTATAAGCCATTTAGTAGCTGCTGCTGTGAAAGGGTTAGAGCCTAAAAATATACAGGTGGTAGATACTGCTGGTAATCTGTTAAGTGCTTTTATGACAGAAGCAAATGAACCTTACAGGCTTACTCAAAATCAAATCGCTTATGAAAGAGACCAAGAAAAATATATAGAAGAAAGGCTTAGAAATGCACTTTTACCTATGCTTGGGGCAGATAATCCTTTTATTGTTCGTGTAAGTGTTGCTATGGATTTTTCTCAAAGAGAAGTTATAAGTGAAAAGTTTGGCGATACTCCTGTTACTCGTTCACAAAGAACATTAGAAATCAATTCTAAACAGACTGGTAAAGGCCCACAGGGGATTCCGGGTGTTGAATCAAACTTAGCTGAACCTGATATTTTAGTAGATGGTATAGTTAGTGAATACAGCAAAACAGATGAAACAACTAACTATGAAATAGATAAAACTGTTACAAGGGAAAATAAAGTTGGCGGTGAAATAAAAAGGCTAACGGTTGCAGTAGTTGTGGACGATAGACAAGCTATAGAAACAGTAAACGGCACAAGGCAGATTGTCCGCAAACCTTGGACAGAAGATGAAATGACAAAACTTCGTGCCGCAGTAGCTGCTGCTGTTGGCTATGATGCAGGCAGAACAGATGTTATTGAAGTAACAAATATATCTTTTGACACAACAAAAGATGAAATAGATTTAATGGCAGAAGAGAGTGCTAAGCGTATGGAAATGATAAAACAAATTGCATCTTATGTAAGTGCTGTTTTAATTATCTTTATGTTTTGGCTGCTTATTTTACGCCCTATTATTAAAAGGCTTGATAAAGCTAGAGAAATCGATGAGGAAATGCTGGGAGAATCTGCTCTTGATGCACAAATGGCAGGGCTTGATATATCTGTTGGCGATGAAACTGGTTTCCCTAAATCTGTTGAAGAATTAGAGCGTGAAATAGAGGCAGAGTTAGAAGAATCTACCCCTATTGATGTGGAAGCAGTAAAATCTAAAGTTATGTTGAAGAAAATTGAAGAACAGGCCAATGAAGACCCTGAGATGATAGCAAACTTAGTAAAAGCTATGATTAAAAGTGGCGGCGGCCAAGGGGGTAGCAACTAATGGCTAAGGAAGATACAGCTGCCATGATGGCTGCCATTTCAGGCATACAGTCATCACAAGGTATGAAAAAAGCTGCTATATTAATGGTTGCATTAGGTGAAGAGATTTCATCTAAGGTTATGTCTTATCTTGATGATGAAGAAGTGTCTGATTTATCAAAAGAGATAGCATTAACAAGAGTTGTCCCACCTGAACAGATAGATGAAGTTGTAGAAGAATTCTACAATATGATGCTTGCGAAAAAATTTATTTCAAAAGGTGGTTTAGAGTATGCTAAATCTATCCTTGTAAAATCATTAGGGCCTGAAAGAGCAAGAAAAATTATTGACAGGCTCACTAAAATGCTTGAACAGTCATCTGGTTTTGAGTTTTTAACTAAGATTGACCCTAAGCAGCTGGCTAAATTTATTATGAACGAGCACCCGCAGACTATCGCCTTAATTCTTGCCCATTTAGACCCATCTCATGCGGCAGAATCAATGGCACAGCTGCCAGAAGACTTAAAAGCAGAAGTTGCTGTTAGAATTGCAAACTTACAGGATATATCACCTGCTGTCGTCAAAACACTTTCTAAGGTATTAGAAGAAAGGTTTGAAGCATTATCATCATATAATGTGGAAGTTGGTGGTGTGAAATCTGTGGCAGAAATTTTTAACCGTATGGACAGGGTGGCAAGTAAAACTACTCTTGACAGGTTAGAAAAAGATTCGCCAGAGTTAGTTGCAAAAATCAGAGATATGATGTTTGTCTTTGATGATATTAAAGTGCTTGGAACGGCAGCTATTCAAGAAATACTTAAAAAAGCTGATAAAAAAGTTCTTACTTTTGCTCTTAAAGGGGCTGATGAAGATACTAAGAAAAAATTCTTTGAAAATATGTCTAAACGGGCAATGGAAACTATGCAGGAAGAAATGGATTATATGGGCCCAGTCCGCTTAAAAGATGTTGAGAAAGCCCAGCATGAAATTGTTGCAATTGTTAGAGAGCTTGATGAAGAAGGTGTTATTAGTATCGGTGGTGGAGAAGAAGAGCAGTTTATCTAAATATATAATATATTTATTTATTCTGTTATACCATAAGCTACTTCTATTGCAGGCATATTATTTGTCTGCAATAGTTTTATAAAGAGCTGGTTTTTGATAAAATAGATTCTTTTTCAATAAATTTTAAAAGTATAAAGTAACTTATGTCTTTATAGTTTTACATAATATATAAATATTAAGATAAATTTTTTATATAATTTAATAGCTGCTGGAAGTGGCTGTGCATAGCAA
>CAMEZN010000204.1 GCA_945947845.1 uncultured Mucispirillum sp.
CTGCATTGATAGTATTTTAAGAAGAGTGGATTTTCCTGCTCCGTTAGAACCAAAAACTGTGATAGACTGACCTTTATATATGTCTAAGTCTATTTTCTTTAAAGCAGTAACAGTGCCATATATTTTGCCTGCTTTTTTTAAAGAAATAAGACTTTTCTCATTATCTTCTGCCATATAAAAAAGTTTACCTTTTCCCTTTAAATTTTATAAAGTATGCAGTATAAAACTTTTTACTGCTTTATTTTAATACTGTATTTTAATTTCAAAATAGTATCATAACTACATTTATTTTGCAATTGTATCATGCTGATTAATTAAATAAGGCTCGGTGGGGTAACCGAGCCTTATAACAGCTAATATCTTTTGAGGAGTTTATATATCTGCGTTTATTTCCGCCATTGCTTTATTATGTTCTTCTATATCCATACCGTCATAACGAGATGGACATTTTGCTAAAAGAGAGTTTGCTACAAACTTTTTGTTTGCCTCATCATAAGTGCCTTCAACAATAACTTCCACATCTTCCTGAAAGGCATCTGGCACTATACCTTTATACTCTACCTTAATAAAATTATCGTTATTTTTATCTTTCATATCAAAAACTAAATCAAGCTGAGCTTTTGAAACTGAACCACTCATAACTGTGCCGCTTACTTTTATGCCCTTGCCTTGAAATTTAGCCGGGTTATTAACTATTTCAGAAACTTCTGCATCATGCAGAGAATGACCTGCAAAACCACTTACTAATAAATAAGCTAATGCACCAATTACTACAACACCAACTGCAATAAGTTTTTTTCTGCTGTTCATAAATACCCCTTATTTTCTATGACATTAATCTATACTAAAAATTTTTATTATTAAATTCAAAAAATTTCTAATTACACAATATCTACAACTTTTCATTGTATTATAATGAAAATCTATATATTGCCTACACAATTCATCTATATTGTTAGTGCAACATATAAAAAACGGAGGGAATTTTGTTTACACCAGAAATACCATCAATATTTGCTTCATTTTTTGCAGGGCTTTTAACTTTTTTATCTCCCTGCATTTTCCCGCTTCTGCCGGGTTATATATCATTTATGTCAGGGGAAAGCCTAGAAAATTTAAAATCAGATTCAACATCACAAAGTAAATTTTCCCCAAGACTAAAAGCTTTTTTAGGTGCCCTTTTCTTTGGGCTTGGGTTTACAATAGTCTTTGTTGCTCTCGGTGCTACTGCCACATCTTTTGGTCAGGTATTAAAAAGCTACCAAATACTTCTTTCTCAAATAGCAGGTGTCATCGTTATAATATTCGGGCTTCATATGATTGGTGTTTTTAAAATTAAATTTTTAATGAAAACATCAAAAGTAAACTATGAAAAAAAATCATTCCCATTCTTTTTAAATGCCTTCTTTTTAGGGATAGCTTTCGTGCTGGGGTGGACTCCATGTGTTGGTCCTATTTTAGCAGGTATACTTGCCGTTGCTTCCCAAGAATCATCAGTTACTCAGGGTATGGTTCTTTTATTTGTATATTCGCTTGGACTGTGGATACCATTTCTTATAGCAGCACTGGCTGTTAATGAAGTTATAAGTGCTATCCGCAAAGCAGGCAAATATCTTATATGGGTAGAAAGAGTTGCAGGAGCTCTGCTTATTTTAATAGGTGTCCTGCTTTTAACTAACAAAATGTCTGCACTTGCTGTATGGCTTACAAAAGTTTTTTCATTCCTGCCTGTTGTTGGCTAATATAAAATTATATCCTTTTTATGCGGAGCTTATGCTCCGCTTTTTTATTAGTATATGTTTTCTATCAAAAATTCAAGTGCTTTCAATTTTATATTCACCACCAATATTGACTTTTTTTAAGTATTGTAATACAATGTATCACATAATAAGAGGTGCACCATGAGTTTTTCAATAAGGCTTACAGAAGAAGAAAGAAAACTTGCAGATAGCTATGCAAAGCTGCATTCTATATCACTTGCAGAAGCTTTTAAAAAAGCATTGTTTGAAAAAATTGAAGATGAATACGATATTGTTATAGCTGAAGAAGCATATAAAGATTATAAAAAATCTGGCTGTAAAAGCCGTCCTGCATCTGCTTTATGGAAAGAGCTGGGTATATGAATTATTCAGTAGAAGTTACAGAGAGATTTGAAAAAGAATTCAAAAAACTTGATAAATATACTCAAAAAATAATTAAAGCATGGATAGAAAAAAATTTATCAAATGCAGAAAATCCCAGAATATTTGGCAAAGGTTTATCTGCTGATAAGGCAGGCCTTTGGCGATACCGTATAGGTGACTACCGCCTGATATGTGAAATTATTGATGAAAAACTTGTTATTTTAGCATTAGCTGCAGGTCACAGAAAAGATATTTATAAAAATATATAAAGTCTGATATTTTTTCTCATTAAAGTATAATATTTCCCTATTGACTTTTTTATATTTAGTGTTAGATTATGTTTAAGTTGATATTGATTATCATAATATATAAAAGGTAATAAAATGAAGTTAAGTGATGCTGTTGCAAATAATACATATATAATATCATCATTAAGCTGCAATAACCATAATGATGCAGTGCGAATTTCTGCTCTTGGGTTTATACCGGGCAGTAAAATCAAACTACTGCAAAGCTCCCCATATAAAGTATGTATCATAGGCTCTGGAAAAGTTGCCATTAGTGATAATATGGCTGATATGATAAATGTTGAACAATAGCTCCCAAAACTGTCAGAAAATAATAGTTGCCACAGTGGCTTCATGTGATGATAAAAATAATGTTACTCTGATTATTGATGCAGGCTGTGAAAGCTGCACTTCATCTTGCATTATGTCAGCAGCTTCTAAAAAAATAACACTTCATGCAAATAAAAAATATAACCCCGGCGATACCCTGTCCCTGATAATTGATGAAAAATATATGCTGAAACTTTCACTGCTGCTCTATGGGCTGCCGCTTTTTATTATGTTTGCTGTTTCTATACTTATTGATATACTTTGTCATAAAGATACTTTAACAGCTGTATCTGCATTCTTATCCCTGATAATTTCATGGGCTATTTTAAAGCAGATATCAAAAAAAATTAATAAAAGCCCTGTAAAAATATTAGAATAACACACTTAAATAAGCCTGTTATTCATAAAATATTCCTGCGAATTAACGGCTTCTTCATCATCTGATTTTTTTATTTTTGTAAAAGTATCACCTATAAGCTGCCATGCTTTCATATTATCTTTTAATGTAATATCTAAAAATCTGCTTAAAGCATTTTTAAAATCTTCATCATTGATTTCTGCCATAAGCTCTACCCGTCTGTTTAAGTTTCTTGGCATCATATCAGCAGAAGCAATAAAATATCTAGGACTGCCTGCATTCTCAAAATAAAATATCCTAGAATGTTCTAAAAGCCTGCCAACTATACTTCGCACTTTTATATTACTGCTGAAACCTTTACAGCCTGCCTTTAACCCGCATATACCCCTGACTATTAAATCTATGCGAACACCAGCATTTGAAGCTTCATACATTTTATCTATCATATCTTTATCTATTAAAGAGTTCATCTTCATAATAATATGAGCTTTTCTGCCTTCTTTTGCCTGCTTTATCTCATTATCAAATAATTTATATAAATTTTCCCTTAAATTAAATGGTGCAACACTTAATGATTTCCAGCTTTCTTCTTCTGTATATGCCATTAGATAGTTAAAAAGCTGGGCTGCATCTCTGCCTATGCAGTCATCTGATGTAATCAAATCCACATCAGTATATAAGCTGGCAGTATTTTCATTATAGTTGCCTGTTGCTATATGGGTATACCGCTTTATGCTTTCCTGCTCTCTGCGGACAATCAGCAGACATTTTGCATGGATTTTAAGACCTGCTATGCCGTATGTAACTATACAGCCTGCATCTTCCAAATTTTTTGCCCAGTCTATAT
The DNA here is from genome assembly GCA_945947845.1 of uncultured Mucispirillum sp. Classification (GTDB taxonomy): domain Bacteria; phylum Chrysiogenota; class Deferribacteres; order Deferribacterales; family Mucispirillaceae; genus Mucispirillum. The sequence goes on from CAMEZN010000204.1 coordinate 3,946, forward strand.
TTCTTTCTTCATCAAATCTGGCTTTTAACTCAACAACAACACTTACCTGCTTACCGCTTTTTGCTGCTTTTACAAGCGATGCTAAAATAGAAGAATCTCTGTTTGTTCTGTATAATGTCATCTTGATTGCAAGCACATCGTTATCTTCTGCTGCTATGGCAATAAGTTTGGATACAGTTGAAAAAGAATAATATGGACGGAAGAAAAATATGTCTTTTTCTTTTATTCTGTTAAAAATTTCACTGTTTTCTGGCAAATCAGGCACTGAAAAACTTTTATGCACTGGAAACTGCATATTTGGCATAAGAGAA
>CAMEZN010000205.1 GCA_945947845.1 uncultured Mucispirillum sp.
GGAACAGGCGAAAATATTAATGGAAAATATTTCAAATGCTGCTTCCAGCTTGGAAGAAAAAATTTCAGAATTAAATTCTGGTGCTGAAAAGATTGGGGTTATAGTTTCCGTTATTGATGATATATCTGAACAGACTGCATTACTTTCATTAAATGCAGCAATTGAAGCAGCAAGAGCTGGAGAGGCTGGCCGCGGGTTTGCAGTCGTTGCTGATGAAGTTAGAAAACTTGCTGATAAAACCACTAAATCTACTAATGAGATTAAAGAAATGGTTGCAGATATACAAAGCCATATCGGAGAAGTCTCTAACCAGACAAGTAATATATTCCAGCAGATTATGGCTCAAAAAGACCAGACAGATATTGTTTATAAAAACTTTAATGACATACTTAATTTTTCTGAAAGAGTAAGTGTTACAAGTGATGAGATTACTAAAACTATGGAGCTTCACTCTGGTGTTAATGAACAGATAGCTCGCGATGCTCATGATATTATTGAAGTTTCTGAAACAACTGATAACTTAATGCAGGAACTTGTTACTAATTATAACACAATGATTGATGCAATGAGAGAATTAACTGTCAGGGTATCTTCTATTAAATATTCAAGCCGTGCAGTGCATTTTCTTAGAGCAAAAAGTGCTCACCTTAAATTTATGTATAATGTATATACTCATTATATGCATAATAAATCTACGACACTGACTACTCATAAAACTTGTGCATTCGGACAGTTTTATTATAATACAGGGCAGACACTGTTTTCTCAAAACAATCTTTATAGAGAGTTAGAACCAGTGCATGTGAAAGTTCATGAATTAGGTCATAAAGTTATGGATAAGATAGAAGCAGGAGACAGGATTACTGCATATCAGTATCTGCAAGAACTGCAAAGCAATGTTGACCAGCTTATCAGCATGCTTGACAGACTTATATACCAGTATCTTGAAGGTGATTGGTTAAATTATTAAGCATTTATAATTTATCTTAAATATATAAAGCCCCTTATTTCTTAGAAATAAGGGGCTGTTTTTATAATCTATTTTTCATTAACATAACTTACTATAATTATCTATTTCAATCATAACTGTAATAAAGTAAGTAATTATGCTCTGCTGCATCAATACAAATAATTTTCTGTATAAAATTATCATACATAATAAAACATAACTAAAATATACTGCAACAGCTGGCTTCTTTTAAAGCTGTTATTTAAACATATAACAGCATTTTCTATAAAAAAGGAAAGGCACTCAAAATGAGTGCCTTTTTTACGAAACATTATGTTATATTTAAAAAATGAATTTTAGTGAGTTGGAGCAGGTATAGTTCCTGCTTGTTCAGCTTCAGTATAGTTAAATTTTCCAGTTGTATTATCATCTGCATAAGTATGAGCGAATTCAGGATTAAATGCAGCTGTATTATCAAGTGGAAGTTTAGTGCCAAAATTATTTTCTCTTATATCTGGTCTGCCATAGTATTGAACATCTGCTTTGGCTCTTGTATCTGCTGCTGGCTCTGTAATATCACCTAATGTATAATAGTGGCATTTTGAACAGTTGCCATTAGGTTCATGTGTTACATTATCTTTTGTTATTATAAAGCCATGTGGTGCTCTTGTTGGTTTTGGCAGGTTAGCATGGCATGTCCAGCAGAAATTATGAGCTGGATTATTGTAGCTGCTGTCTCCAACTTGAATTTTTTTATTAAAAACTATTTTAGAGTGTGTAGCACCAATATCTGGATTACCCGGAGCAACTGTAAATGGTTTAGTAGCTTTACTATCATATCTTATATGACAGTTTGTTGTGCAGTTTCCAATTAAATCAGTATATTTAGCTATATCTTGGTGATATGAGTGAGGAAATCTTACACCATTTTTTGTTGCATTTGCTCCCAATTCAGCAGGCACTACTTGTATGTTATCTTCTACAAAACCATGGTTATGGTCTCTTTGGGTCCAGTCAAACCAGTTATTATGGTAGCTGTTATAATAAGCATCACCTCTGCCAAAATAATTTTTTAACATTGAATGACCGCTTGTGCCATTTGCATAAGCTGGAAGGGCCGCAAGCTCTTTCATATATTCATAATTTTGAGAGTTATTATCACCTATATATGGTCCAGAAAGGGTTGGCCTTGTATCTACACCAGATATATTTGTGCTGCCATTATCACCTATTGTATCTTCGGCACAAGCAGATACTAATAGAGTTATTCCAAGTGTAAGTAATAATGTTTTTAAAATATTCATACTAAATCCTCCATTGCTATGAATAATTTTATATTTATTAAAATATAATTGTTATTTAGTAGTATCTAACTACTTTGCTCTTAAATTTTCTACTTTGTGGCAGCTTGCACACTGATTCTCGTTTGGAGCATTATTTGGCTCTGGTATCTGGTTATGGCAAGTTGTCCAGCAAAATTCATGAGCTGGGTTTGATTTATCTACACCTGCAATCTTTCTGTTTGTTTCAGCAAGATATTGCTGCATAAATAATCTATTAGTGCTGTCATTGCCATGGCATGAGGTGCAGCCTGTTATAAATACCTGCCCATGACCATTCTTATTAAGAAAAGTTGCTCCTTTTAATGTATTCCTGTGTATATCATGCGGAAAATAAACACCTCTCATTGTTTGTTTATCAATAAAATTACCCCACTGAATTGCAAGATTGAAATATGAATAGTTATCAAAACTTGGGTCATTTGCAGGGATAGCCGGCTGTGATGCAAAAACTGGATTACTTTTATCATATAAATCTTTATTTACATTATCATCTGCACAGCTGCTAAGCATAATTATAGCTATAAATGCAAATATAATTTTGTTTCTCATTTATTCCTCCTAAATCATAATAAAAAGTTGCATATCATAATTACACTACGGGTGCTGCAAGCCAGATTTTGTAGTTACTGGCCTTGTTTTATGACATACTATACAGTTTTGAGCAGGAGTGCTGTTCCAATTAGATGAAGGTAATTGACAGCTTGTATTACAGTGAAAGCCCGGGCTGTTTATATCTCCAAACCCTGACCTAGTATGGCTTAATGGAAATGAATTTTCATGACATGAATCACAATAATCCTGTCTATGACAAGTCTGGCAGTAAGTTTTATCCCATCTAGCCATCATACCATGTGTTCTATTTACAAATGTAGATGTATGATTGCGAGGCGGAGTATCTTCATGACATGAAATACATTCCACTCTTTCTTCATGACATGTTAAACATTCAGCTTCATTTGCTTTTGCAGCCTGACCATGCTTTTCTATCCAATCTGAATTATGATAACTTGGTTTTGTGCTGTCCACTGCATAAGCAACTGTAACAAATAATAAAAATAAAAATAATAATAATGGTATTCTTTTCATGCTTTACTCCTTAGAATAAAAAGTTTGCCCACATTTCTATGGTATGAACATCTGGCTGTAAGTCTGCATTTTTAAACAAATCTGCATACTCAAACACATATTCCAGCTGTAATGCACACCAATCTACTGGTTTATATACTGCCCCAATATATGCTAATGTGGTATTTTCATCATTCCATCTTTGGTTGATAATATCAAAACCATTGAGCATACCATTCATTCTTATTGGACTATTTCTGTATTGAAAATTCTGAACATTAACCCCAAGCCATGCTTCAATTTTATCTGAAAAAACCTGAGTCATTCTAAACCCGCCAACGACTCTTGAAGTGCCATTTTGATATCTTGTTTCAGGAATATTGTAATAATCTACAATTAAACTTAAATAATTATTTCTATGAATTAAACCGACTAAATCTATGTTGCCAAATACTCTGTGGTAATCTCTATCACCATAGTAATCTTTAAAATTAAACCTTCCTTCGTAACCTACACCAACTAATAATTTTTCAATTATGCCTTGTGTGATTTTACCCCCACCCATTATATATTCGCTACTTCCTAATAAACCTTCATAAAGTGATATATATGTGTTAACAGGGTTATCATTAACAGTTGCCTGCCCATTCATATAAAGAGAAATGTTTGTTTTACTTGCATGTATATCTGAATCAAAGCCTGCTTCATATATTAAAGCTTTACCAATTACATCTGCTTCTGCATAGATTGTAGCATCAACTGGTTCAAAATCTAATATTTGGTCTAATCTTGCTCTTGCAACATGAGTATTCAGACTACTGTTATTATTTTCTATGAAATAATTATATGCCAATTTAATACGAGTATTGGAACTAGATATTGGTATTTCTATATT
>CAMEZN010000206.1 GCA_945947845.1 uncultured Mucispirillum sp.
AAGCAGGGAAGAATTGCCGCAGATAATATTAATGGTATTAAAAGTGATTACAGAGGTACTCAGGGCAGTGCAATATTAAAAGTTTTTAATTTAACAGCTGCATCAACAGGTATTACAGAAAAAACAGCAAAACGGCTTGGGTTAAACTATGAGAAAAGTTTTACCGTATCAGGCAGCCATGCAGGCTATTACCCGGGTGCTGTGGAAATGTTCATAAAAACAATATTTGATAAAGAAACTGGCAAAGTTTTAGGTGCTCAGATAGTAGGGCCTGATGGTGTAGATAAACGATGCGATGTTATTGCAGCATCAATGAATTTTAATGCAACAGTTTATGATTTAACTAAACTGGAACTTTGTTATGCTCCACCATATTCTTCTGCAAAAGACCCTGTTAACATGGCAGGTTATGTGGCAGAAAACATATTAAAAGGCATTGCAAAAATTTTCCATTATCATGATGTATCATCACTTCCAAAAGATGGCAGTGTTAATTTAATAGATACAAGAACAAGAGGAGAATACAGACTTGGGCATATTGATGGTTTTATTAATATACCTGTGGATAGTCTAAGAGAAAGAATGTCTGAAATAGATAAAAGCAAGCCGGTATATATAGTATGTCAGGTTGGTTTAAGAGGCTATCTTGCATGCAGAATGTTATCAGGTTATGGATATGATTGTTATAATCTTAGCGGTGGATATGCTCTTTACAGCGAAATTATAAAATAAATATATTTAATATCAGTTATTTATAAATAACTAAAAAAACTTTTAAAAATATTAAAAAAAAGCTTGATATTTGTTAAAAAATATGTAAAAGTATCTATCCACGCATTAAGCGTTATACCTATATCTATGTGCAGAAATAAAGATATAGTCAAAACAGTTAATAATAAGGCTTTTTAAGCCTTTTAAATAAAAGATTTTGTGCGATAAGCTTATAAGCCTTTTATGCACAAATACATGTATCAGGATATCCTATCTGGTATGTGTGAAAAATTTTAGAGGAAATCTAATGGCAAAAATTGATTTATTTGATGTGAAAAACTCAAAAGTCGGTTCAGTTGATTTGCATGATGCTATTCTTGATTATCCAGTTAATACTGTATTAATCCATGAAGTAGTTAAAATGCAGCTTGCTTGCAGAAGAGCAGGAACACATGCAACTAAGACTAAGGGTTTAGTTTCCGGCGGCGGCAGAAAGCCATGGAAACAAAAAGGAACTGGTAGAGCAAGAGCTGGTTCTTCAAGGTCTCCATTATGGAGAGGCGGTGGCACAATATTTGGACCACAGCCAAGAGATTATTCATACTCTATGCCTAAGAAAAAGGTTAAAAATGCGTTAAAAAGTGCAATCCATGCAAAATATGATGCAGGTGCAGTTGTAGTTTTAGATAACCTTTTTGTAGAAAATGGCAAAACAAAAGAAGCAGTTGAAATCTTAAAAGCTTTCAATGCTGACAGAAGAGTTCTTATTGTAGTTGATGCAATTGATGAGAAAGTTGCAAGAGCATTCAGCAACATTCCTTATGCAGACATATTACATGTAAATGGTTTAAATGTTTATGACATTATGAACTCTTACAAAATAATTTTCCTCAAAAACAGTCTCCCTATGGTAGAAAAAGCCACAGGCGTTGCAGTGGAAGGTGAATAATGATTACTAAGTATGATGTTATAAGAAAACCCTTTCTTACTGAAAAAGCAATGATGATGCAGGAAAAAGGCCTTAACACTGTTGTTTTTCAAGTGCATACAGATGCTACAAAAACACAGATTAAAGAAGCCGTTGAAGATTTATTTAAAGTTAAAGTTGAGCATGTTCGCACAATGAACTTTAAAGGTAAAGAAAAACGCTTTGGCAGAATTCTTGGCAGAAGAAATGATTGGAAAAAAGCTATCGTTACTCTTAAAGAGGGCGAAAAGCTTGATATAGTGTAATGGGAGAGTGGTAAATGGGTATCAAAACCTTTAAACCGACGTCAAAAGGCGTTCGTTTTAGAACAAACAGCGATTATGCGGATATCACTACTTCTATTCCGGAAAAATCGCTTACAACAGTTCTTCAATCAAAAGGCGGTCGTAATAATAGAGGCCGTATTACAGTTCGTCACCAAGGTGGCGGCAATAAAAAATTATACCGTATTATTGATTTTAAAAGAAATAAAGACGGTATTCCAGCTACTGTTGCAACAATAGAATACGACCCGAACCGTTCTGCTCGTATTGCATTAGTTGTATACAAAGACGGTGAAAAACGTTACATAGTTGCTCCAATATCATTAAAAGTTGGTGATATTGTTCAAAGCGGCGAAGGTGCAGACATAAAAGCTGGTCATGCTATGGCATTAAAAGATATGCCTGTGGGCACAGTAATTCATAATGTAGAATTAAGACCCGGTAAAGGCGGTCAGTTAGCTCGTTCAGCAGGTTCGTATGCTCAACTTCTTGCAAAAGAAGGTGAATACTGCCACGTAAGGCTCCCATCTGGTGAGATTAGACTTGTAAAAGCTGAATGTAAAGCAACTATTGGCCAAGTATCTAATACAGAACATGAAAACTTAAAAATTGGTAAAGCTGGTAGAAAACGCTGGAAAGGTGTTAGACCAACAGTTCGCGGTGTTGCTATGAACCCAGTTGACCACCCAATGGGTGGTGGTGAAGGTAGAACTAGTGGTGGCCGTCACCCTACAACACCTTGGGGTAAACCAACAAAAGGTTACAAAACCCGTAAGAAAAACAAACCATCTAATAAGTATATTGTATCTAAAAGATAGCATGATAGGAGGACAATGTGCCAAGATCGCTTAAAAAAGGACCTTTTGTAGACGCTCATGTTGAAAAAAAGGTAAAAGAAGCTAAAGAAACAAACAGCAAACAAGTTATTAAAACTTGGTCTCGCAGAAGCACTATCGTGCCAGATATGATAGGCTTAACATTTGCTGTTCATAATGGAAATAAATTTATCCCTGTCTATGTTACAGAAAACATGGTAGGTCATAAGTTAGGTGAATTTTCTTTGACTAGAACTTTTCGTGGTCATAAGAAAGATGATAAAAAGGTCAAAAGGTAAGTCGTATGGATGTTAAAGCAACAGAACCATCAAAAGCACCTGTTAAAAACAAAAGAAAAACTCAAAGAGAGTTAGAACCAGGTGTTTGGGCAGTAGCAAAGTTCGCTCGGGTATCCACACGAAGAGCCCGTGAAGTAGCAGCTCTTGTTAGAGGTAAACAAGTAGAGGAAGCTATGGCTATCCTTAAATTTACTCCACGTAAAGCAGCTGCTGTTATTGCAAAAGTTATTAAATCAGCTATGGCAAATGCTGAAGAAAACCACGGTATTCGTGATGTGACCCGCTTAAAAGTAGGCGTACTTAGAATTGAAATGGGGCCACCTATGAAGAGGTTTACTCCTCGTGCATACGGTAGAGCATCTCTTATCCGTAAACCGACTACTCATATCAAAGTAGTTTTACAAGATGAAACGGAGGTGAAATAGTGGGACAGAAGGTTAATCCTAATGGTTTCAGGCTCGGTGTAAACAAAAGCTGGAATTCTGTATGGTATTCTAATAAAAAAGAATACAGCCAAAATTTAATTGAAGATATCAGAATCCGCAAATATTTAAGACAACGCTTAAACCAAGCAGGCATTGCACAAATTGGCATTGAGCGTATGAGCTCTAAAATCAGAGTAACTCTCAATACTAGCCGTCCGGGTATTGTTATCGGTAAAAAAGGTGCGGAAATTGAAAAGCTCAAAAGTGAGCTTAAAAAATTCACTTCGGCAGAAGTATTACTTGTTATTCGTGAAGTGAAAAAACCTGAGCTTGATGCAACATTAGTTGCAGATTCTATTGCTCAACAGCTTATTCGCCGTGTAGCTTTTAGAAGAGCTATGAAAAAAGCTGTTTTACAGACACTGAAATCAGGTGCATTAGGCATCAAAGTTATGTGCGGCGGCAGGCTTGCTGGTGCAGATATTGCACGCAGCGAATGGTATATTAAAGGACGCGTTCCTCTTCAAACACTTCGTGCAGCTATTGATTATGGCACAGCAGAAGCACTTACAGCTTATGGTATCATAGGTGTAAAAGTATGGATATTCACTGGTGAAATCCTTGAAGACAGAAGCGGCAAGGGGGCAGAATAATCATGTTAATGCCAAAGAAAACCAAATACCGCAAAATGTTTAAAGGCCGTATAAAAGGTAAAGCTCAAAAAGGCAATACTGT
>CAMEZN010000207.1 GCA_945947845.1 uncultured Mucispirillum sp.
ATCTTTAATAACTATTCTATCAATAGAAATAGAAACATCATGTTTAACATTTTTGTCTAATTCTATATCATCTTCAAGACGGATACTTTCACCATCAAGATATGCACGAACAAAACCATTTTTCAGCATATCTTTAAAATATTTTTTAAATTCACCTTTCTTGCCCCTTATAACAGGTGCAAGAATTTCTATTCTAGCCCCTTCACCACAGGCTAATACATTATCAACTATTTTTTGAACAGTATATGACTGTATTTTTTTATTACAGCTTGGACAAAATACATCTCCAACCCGTGCAAATAAAAGCCGCATATAATCATATATTTCAGTAATTGTGCCAACAGTTGACCGCGGATTTTTACTAATTGATTTCTGCTCAATGCTTATAGCCGGAGATAAATATTCTATTAAGTCAACATCAGGTTTCTCCATAAGCTCTAAAAACTGCCTTGCATAAGAAGAAAGACTTTCTACATACCTTCGCTGCCCTTCTGCATAAAGTGTATCAAAAGCAAGTGTTGATTTCCCAGAGCCACTAACCCCAGTTATAACTACAAGTGAATTTTTTGGTATATCTAAATCAATATTTTTAAGATTGTGCTGTCTTGCACCGCGGATAATTATACTATTTTTCATTTTATTAAAAAAGCAGAAATGCTTTATTACTCCTTATAAAAATTAATCAAGTGCATTAGCATTTTTAAGGCTTATCCATGCAACTTCGCTGTATTTTTCATCGTAGTAAAATACCATATTTTCCATAGGCTCTTTGACAACAGCCCCCACATTATAAAACATAACAGTTACCCCTTCAAACACTTTATTCTTCACTTTCATTCTAGGGGATTTCGCTTTATTTTCTTCTATAAGTTTGGCTTCTCTCTTATCAAGCTCCATAATTAAGTCATTTAACGAAGTTTTTACTTCAATCATCTTAATTATTTTAGGGTGATTGGCTACTTTCGGCCTGTCTAAATTAAATCTGGAAAGTGCAGCATCAACTCTTTCAATTGTTTCAGCAATACGAGCTTTCTCCCTGCGAAGCTTTTCCAGCTCAAACTCTATATAATATTTCATACCAATAATAACATTAAATTTTGAGTTACCATTTGTGCCAAGCTGCTTAACTGAAATATCTTGAAATGCCCTAATAAGACCGCCGGCAATTATGCCATCACCACTCATTGCATCTATTTTTGTGCCTGCAAAAAGTTCACAGTTAAAAGCATATTTTTTTATTTCTATACTTTCCCGTGCATATATTTTTGCCTTTTCAGCATACCCAATAACTGCTGTTCCACCAGCTCTCACAAGCCCTGAACCTGTGCATTTTATACCTGTTCTTAAAATTACATTGCCTTTTGCAATAATCTCACAATCCTGACAAATACCATCAACTAATATATGCTTATCTGCTTCTATTTTAAAGCCAGAAAGCACATCTCCTTTCACATGCACAGAACCATTAAAGCGGATATTACCAGTAGAATAATCAACATTGCCTTTAACCATATAAACTGGATATACACCAAGCCGCTTATTACCAAAATCAACATAACCATCAGTAGTAGCTGAAAATATTGTGCCAGCCTCATTAACAGTTGCTCCATCACCCGGAAGTATTATAATATCTTTAACAGGTATTGGAGTAACTTCTTCACCTTTAATATTTCTCCCTCGGCTGCCCTGAACAGCAGGTTTTTTGGTAATAAGCACATCGCCTTTTTCAACCATAACAATATTATCAAGGTTCTTAAAATCTACCTTGCCGTCTTTGATTTTTGGTTTTTTATCAGCTGTGCCAAAATGAAGTGTTATTTCTGCATCTTTTCCAGCAGTTGGGCGGATACCTTCTGCAATAATTTCATTTTCTATCACTTCACCGTCTGCAAACCTGTGAAAAAGATTGCTTATTTGGTTTTTATCTATATTTTCTACTGCTTCTGCTGCTAAATAATCATAAATTTCTTCCAGTGTATGAGTAGTGCCTTCATTTAATGCAGGATACATAAAAAGATAACCAGTAAATGCACCTTCGTCAGTTGTTAAAAAAACTTTTGAATTGGCTGCCTTATCACTGCATTTGAATATTACAGTTGCTCTGTCTTCTGAACCGCCTTCTATTTCATATTCACCAGCTCTAAGATTATATACTTTATTGCATATATCTTTTGCTCTTTCCTGTGGTTTATCTGCTCTAACTGTTATTCTATCCATTTTGCGGTATCCTTATAAGAAAACATGTATATGAGCCTAATGTGGAACGAACTCTAATACTGCCTGAATGTGCTTCTATAATATCCTTAACTACTGCAAGCCCTAAACCTGTGCCCTTGATTTTACCAGATGTAAAAAAAGGCTGAAAAAGCCTGCCAATATCTTCTTTCCTTATACCCTTGCCGTTATCTGCTACTATAAAACTAATATCTTTACCTGTTTTTTTAACAGAAAAAATAATTCTGCCATTTTCTTTTGCAGCATCTCCCGCATTGTTAAGCAGATTAAAAAATACCCTGAAAAGACGGTTTTTATCTGCCACAATCTCATCATCACATTTTATGTTAAATTCAACTTTTGCATTAGAATTTTTAGAAAATGCCTCACTGTATAACTTTAATTCATTAACAAGCTCACTTATCCTAAATTTAGTTTTATGAGCAATAAGTTTATCCTTTGATAAATCAAGCATATCAGTAGCTAATATACTTATTCGCTTCATCTCACTTTTAACAGCTTTCACATATTCATACATAGTAGTAGATTTATCAACTTCTTCTTCCATAAGCCCAAGATAAACATCTGCTATCGCTAAAAGATTAGAAATATCATGTGCAACAGAAGATTTTAACAAACCTATCGCCTGTAAATTCTCATTAGCCCGCATTTTATTATAAATATTGTGCCGTTCTATTGCCAAAGCACATTGAGATGCAATATATCTTGCTATTGAAACATCATCATCATCAAAATAATCTTCATCTTTATCCGTTAAGTTAAAAACACCTAATATTTTACTGCCAGCCTTTAATGGTAATGCAAGAAATGATTTACTAGAACTTGATGAAAATTTTTTATTAACAATATACTCTGTGCCTGTGCCTGCCACATCACCAATAATACCCTGTTTGACAGATAAAGAATTATGGTGGGGTGAACAACCAGTATAACAATTGATTGTTAAAGTATCCCAGTCAATAAGCATAATGGAAGCATTGCGGACTTTTAAATAATCACCCGTGATTTTAACAATATCAGGTAAAAGAGTATCAAGCTCCATTGTAGAGTTGATTTCTGCAGAAATTTTAATTAAAGCATTTAATAACGGCCCTTTCAAATGACACTTCCATATAATAATTTATTCTATATTATTCGCCTATAATGTCATACTGCATATTACGAATTTTAGGAATAAAACCTGCTGTTTTTATAATATGCTTGATTTCTTCTGTTTTAAGGCGGAAATTTGCTCCTGCTGCACGAACAACATTTTCTTCTATCATTACACTGCCAAAATCATTACCGCCAAAAAATAACCCAATTTGAGCAACCTTTGCACCCTGAGTAACCCATGAGACTTGAATATTTGGTATATTATCAAGATATATTCTTGCAAGTGATAATACCCGCAAATATTCTATGGCAGTAACTGCTTCATCATTTAACTCACTGTTACCCGGCTGAAAAGGCCAAGGTATAAAAGCAGTAAAACCGCCAGTCTTATCCTGCAATGAACGAATTTTATCAAAATGGCTGACAATGATTTCTGCTGAATCATTTTTACGGAACATCATTGTTGCAGTAGTTTTAAGCCCTTGTTTATGAGCTTCTTCCATAACTGAAAGCCATGCAGCAGAGTTTATTTTATTAGGACTAACATTTTTTCTTGCTTCATCATCTAATATCTCTGCTCCACCGCCGGGGATAGAATCAAGCCCAGCTGCAACAAGCCGTTTTATTGTATCACTAATAGTTAAACCGCTCATTTTTGCAATATGATGTATCTCTGGCGGTGAAAAAGCATGCAGCCATACTGGAAAAGTTTTCATATATCTAAGCATATCTTCATAAAATTCAATTTTATATTCAGGGTGTAAACCACCTTGCAATAAAATCTGAGAGCCGCCTAAATCAAGTGTTTCTTGAATCTTCTGTGCAAGCTCTTCTTTTGATATAACATAGCCGCCTTCTTCACCTTCATTTTTATAGAAAGCACAAAACTTACACTTACATGTGC
>CAMEZN010000208.1 GCA_945947845.1 uncultured Mucispirillum sp.
AAGAAAGATTAAATAAAAATGTTAAGTCTATTACTCCATGGATATACTGGGTATCCATATCTTTAAAATTAACCATTTTTTGCAAAAATTCTACTATGTATGACGGAGTATCTGCTTCTATCTCCACCCTTGTAACAGCACCTTTTACTCTGCGGGAAAGAAAATCTTTCATAGATAGTATAATATCTGCCATCTCTTCTGAACGCATATCTATATCAGTATTTCTTGTTACACGAAATACATTAACTGTCTTTACATTATAGCCACGGAAAAGTTTCTGGATATGTCTTTTAATAACTTCTTCCACAGTAAATATTACCTTTTTACTGCCTTTGTGAATTACAAAATATCTTCTTGTATTTTCTGGAAGCATAATAAGGGAAAAATATTCCCTGCCTTCTTTTTCTAAGGCAGCTATAAGGCTCATTCGCTTATTATATATAAATGGAAATGGGTGGGCTGGGTCTAAGGTTACAGGGCTTACTACACTCATTATTGCATCTATGAATATATTTTCAGTATCTTCATAGTATTCATCAGTTAATACTGGGTTAAAGTATACATTATATTTTTCAAGCTCGCTTACAAGCTCTTTAAATATTGACTGCTGTTTTTCTATTAACCTTCTTGTTTCTTTTGATACTGCTACAAGCTGCTCTTCTGGTGTGTAGCCTGCTATATCTGTCTTTTTATAACCTGCACTAATCTGCTCAATAAGCCCTGCAACTCTCACCATAAAAAATTCGTCCATATTTGATGAAAAGATTGCTGTAAACTTTAATTTCTCCATTAATGGATTATGAATATCCTGTGCTTCTGAAAGCACTCTCTCATTAAATGCAAGCCAGCTTAACTCTCTGCCGATGTAGTATTCTTTCTTATTTGTATCCATATATGCCACTTCCATTAATCATATATCATTTTAGTTCTTATATCTACCTGTATACCAAAAGTTTCTTCAAATGTATGTTTCACTTTCTCAAATGTAAAAAGCTCCACAAAAGGCTCTTTAAGAGCCTTTGCATTAATTATTATCATATTATCAGTCTGCACTATCTCTATATCTTCTATTAAGCCAGTCTTACTTGCATCAAAAGATACAGCCATTCGTAAAATACAGGAAAGCTTATTTATTATAAGCCGCTCTTCTGGGGAAAGATAGTTGCCTTCTATACTTTCATCATGGCTTAGTATGCTGTTCATATTATATACAACACAGGCTGTCAGGAAAATATCCCTTGAACTTATGCCCGGTATGCTTATTGATTTTATAATATAATATGAATTATAAATTGCCTGCTTAGCATCAATATATTCCCCTACCTGAAATAAAAGTGCTGCCATCTCTAAAATGTCATATTTTGATTTATCCAGCGAATGTAAATCATCAAACTCAGTAAAGAGTTTTTTTGCAAACTTAGCTGTCCGCCTTGCATGATTTGTATCTATATTAAACCGTTCACCAAGAGCAAGAGTTGTATTTTTTACCCGTTTATGATAACTTGCATCTTTCAGCCTGCCTGTGTAAAACTGTGTAAGGGTTGTAGGAAAATCAACAGGCGAAAAATGAAATCTGTCTGCCCCTGTATATTTTAGAAGATGAATATATGTGCATAGTGTAGGCACTAAAACTTCCGCCTCATCATCTCGCAGAGAAAGCTCATCTACAAGCTCCTGTTTAGTGTATACCCTTATTTTATTATAGAGCTTCTCTAAATCTTCCCGTAAAATAAATTTATCCTTAGGTTTGAAAATCCTAAGCATCATATTAATAGAGCTTCCACTGCCTACAAGGTTTTTAACTTTCATCTTCTTATTAATTGTGCCAGCCACTGTTGCAACCATATTTTCTGCATACTGGTCAAATGCCCTGTGCCGCTTTAACGGGCTTATGTGCCTGAACATCTGCCTAAGCCTAAGACTTCCGTATGGAAGTGCACCAGAATATAGAATGTTATCACCTTTTGTTACGGAAAGAGTTATATTACCGCTTGCAATGTTTGCAAAAACTACACCGTCTTTCTCCATATTATCAAAACCTGCAACAGAAAGCTTTGCTGCCAGATATTTAATATATACTTCTTCTGACGGCTCTAATATTGTAATATCTATCCCTGCATGTATCCTGACATAATCTATGAAAAAATCTTTATTGCCTGCTTCCCGCACACCACTTGTGCATACTGCCTTATAATGCTTTATGCCATATTCATCTAACTTGCGCTTAAAACCGCGAAGTATCTCTGTTGCATATTTTACATGCTCTAACGATATATAACCCTGAGAAAATGTATCTACCCCAAGCCGCAGCGGTTTCAAAAGATAATCTATTTCCTTAATGTAACCCTTGCCAACTTCTGATACTGCCATACGGAATGCACTGGCACCAATATTTATTATTCCATATAGATATGTTTTCATACTATATAAGCTCCACAGTCCTGCCTGTTATTTTTTCAAGCAAATCTTTCTTTTTATCAAAGCCTGCTTTTTCCATCTCTATATTACTGTTTTTATCTACTTCTAATGAAATAGTTATTTTTTCACTACTTATATCAACATTTATATCCTTTACTGCCTGAGAGTGAGTTCTATCAAGCCCATCTGCTATCCTTAAAATAGAAGCAAGTTTAGATACTTTAAGCCGTGCATTATTAGATAATTTTAAGTAATGCTCATGGCTTAACTTAGGCATTGACCTTCTATGATACCTTGCCACATTAGCAATAACTGCTATCTCACTGTCTGAAAAGCCGGGCAGTTCCGTATTGGTGATAAGATAGTATGAATGTTTATGATGCTTTGAATATGATATATGCTGCCCAATATCATGAAGCATAGATGCAGCTTCTAAAAGCCTGTAATCTTCATCTTTTAAATCAAGAATATTTTGCATCTTTTCAAAAAGTATTTTTGAAAGCCTTGTAACCTGCTCTGCATGAGCATCATCAAAATAATACTTTTTACCAGTCTCTACAAGCCTTGCATAGTTTACATCAGTATTGCCGCCCTGAAAAATAAGCTCTATGCCCATTTTATTCATAACATCTATTGTAAGCCCTGCCCGCAGACCGCCAGAAAGTGTGTAAAAACCTTCTAAATTATATTTTTTCAACAGCATATTCACAAGCAGAGTAGCACTTAATATAATATCTGCCCGTGTTGGCTCTACACCTGATATTTTAAGCCGTTCTTCTATCTTCTTGCCTGCTATCTCATTAAGAAAATGTTTTGCAAATACTGTATCTACAAACTTAACAGAAGCATCTGAAAGATTCTGCCGTTTATTATATATAGCTGAAATATTATTAATAGTGCCGCCAGAACATATCAACTTTGTAACACCTTTTTTTGGCAGTATATCATCAAATATTCCTTTTAAATAACTGCGAAGTGATTTTAACTGCTCCGCATTTGGCGGGTCGCCCTGTAAATATTCATAGTTTAATTTAGAACAGCCAAGGGGAGTGCTTTCTGAAAAAATAAGACTGCCATTTTCTGCATAGCTGAACTCTGTGCTGCCGCCGCCCATATCCACAAGCAGCACATTATAATCACTTATTTGAAAATAATATGAAGCAGCAAGATACATAAGACGGGCTTCTTCCTGACCTGTTATTATTTCTATATCTATACCAGTTTTAGATTTTATATATTCAGCAACTTCCCTGCCGTTAGATGCTTCACGGAAAGATGCAGTAGCAACAGCACGGCACATTTCCACATTATCACTATCCATCATAGTTTTAATATTTGTAAGCACCTGCAAGAGAGTATCTATGGCTTCATCTGAAAATTTGCCGGTTTTATATACATTATCACCTATGCGGACAGTGGCTTTATAATCATTTATTACCTTGTAAGTCCTGTCTATAACACGGGCAACCTGCAACCTGATAGAGTTACTGCCTATATCTATTACAGCAATAGTCTTTTGAACATTTTCCATATCCGCCCCCTATAATATAACCTATTCTAACATAATAATTTTACATTGTCAAAGATAGTAAAGTAAAAGAAATGTAAAATAGAATAGGTTGGGAAAGAAAAATGATTGATATTTTTATAAAAATATATATATTAAAAGTATATACAAGGAGAAATAATGAAATAAAGTAAAATATTTATTAATGGTGGTTCTCAGGCAGTTAGAATACCAGCAGAATATAAATTTGCGGACA
>CAMEZN010000209.1 GCA_945947845.1 uncultured Mucispirillum sp.
TCACCGAGAGCAAACCTTTCTTTTGCAGTATTTGCAATTTTCTGCTGATTTTGTAAGTATGAGTATACAATTTGCAGCTGTTGATAAAGTGATAGTTTAAACTGTTTAGGTATTCTTTTATTTTTAACAAAAAATTCAAGAATTTTTTCTGCACATTCTATATCATCTACAAGTATACATGTGTATGCTATATTACTTATGCAGTGGTAATCTTTCACATTTTTACATACATAATCTGCTAAATCATCAGAGCCTTTATTGCTGTATATAATACCAGACTGAATATAAGTTAATATAGATTTTGGAGTAGTATGTTTTGTTTGTTTTTGCAGTTCTGCTGCCGCCTGTGTAATTATTGATGAGTTTTCTTCATTAGTTAAAATAGATGCAAAATAAAGCATATCAAAGCATACTTCTATATTTTTATTATATACATATTTATTAACATATTGCAGCATTTCATTAATAAAAAAATTGTTTAATTCTTTATTGTTATGCTGTTGTGCTTTTGCTGTAATTACATGCAGCAGTGTAAGGTGGTTATTTATAATATATTCTCTAAACTCTAATGTAAAAGGAATGTGTATATTTCTGATTCTCATTTCTTCTGCTGTTTCAAATAAAAGCAGTGTTGAAATAAAAGCATTTTTTAACCTATCAGCATTTATGTGATGCTCTATTATATTTGTTAAAATGGCAGCAAAATCTAATAAATCAGAAAATTGTTCGTTTTCATTATCATATTTACTTTCAAGCTCATTAAGTATTTCAATCAGCCTTGCTTTAAAAAGTAAACCTTCATCTTCTGGCTTCATGTCAACAATTTGGCTGTATATTTTATAAGAAAAGTTAATATTTTCTCTTGCTTCATCTAAAAGCACGGAAGCTAAAACTGATTTATCTGCTTTTTCAACAGATTGTTGTAAGCTATCTATTATATCAATTGAAGTTTTTGCAAAAGGGTTATCTATATCGTGATTTGGTCTGAGAGAAAAATCAAAATTAGATATATTTTTATTTTCAGAAAACTTTGAAATTATATCATCAAGCATAAAAAGCCTCCTTAACTAATATATAATAAATTATAATCCTATTAACAAAAAAAATAAACTTAAATTTTACAAAAATATAATATTTTTTAATGTATTGATGTATAAGGTAAAATTATGTTTTAATATTATAAAAGGTATAAAAAACTTGAATAATTTTAATAATTTTAGTAAAATATAAAAAAATTTTGAGAGTAAAGTATTGGTAAGATTTGTTAATGTTGGAGTTTCCTTTATTGGAGGCTATCAGGCTTTAAATAATATTAATGTGGAAATAAAACGTGGTGAGTTTGTATATATTATAGGTAAATCAGGAGCTGGAAAGTCTACATTTTTAAGACTAATATATGCAGATTTACTGCCAAGCCGTGGTGTTGTTTCTATTGAGGGCAGGGATATCAATTTAATGAGCCGTATAGAAGTGCCTTTTTTACGCCGTCAAATAGGGGTTATTTTTCAGGACTATAAGCTTTTAGAAAATGCAACTGTATTTGATAATGTTAAGCTGGGGCTTGATATATTTTATATGAAACGAAGTGCTGCAAGAGAACGGATATGGCCTTTGCTTAAAAGAATGGGTATATTTGAAAAGAGAGATGATGTAGTTAAAAACTTATCAGGTGGAGAAAAGCAGCGGGTGGCTATTGCAAGAGCATTAATTAACGACCCAAAAATTATTTTAGCAGATGAACCAACAGGTAATTTAGACCAAGAAAACGCAGAAAATATTATGACAGTTCTAAGAGAGTGTATAGATACAGGGGCTACCGTAATTATGGCAACCCATGATAAATTACTAAGAGAAAAATATCCTGCTCGTGAAATAGAGCTTGAAAAAGGTAAGGTTATAAGAGATGAGGTGAAAAATGAGCTCTAAACTGACCTATCTTTTTATGCGGGGTGTTATTAGATTTTTTACAATTCTGCGTGGTAATTTTCTTTCTTTTCTAACTCTTATTACAGTTATTTTTATGTATCATATTTTCTGGGTAGCAGGCACTGGAACAGCAGGTTTTTTAAATCATCTATCACAGGCAAATACAATAAGAGTATATCTTGCTAATAATAATGATATAATAGCAGAAGAAATTTTATCATCTATTAAAGTGCTTGATAATGTAACGAATGCCAAATATTACAGCCAGAAAGATGCAAAAGCTTTTGCAGTAGCAAATGCACCAAAAGCAGCTGCTCTTGAAAGTTTTTCTGAAGAATTTTTTCCATCATTTATAGAAATTTATCCAAGTGATACACTTGAAGAAACTCTTGATAAGATAGTAACAGAAGCAGGGCATATTAAAGGTGTAGATGAAGTAAGCTATGGTAAAGAATATATGGTCAAATTTAAGGCAATAGGCAGAGGTGCATGGGTTTTTATCACTGTTATGAGTATTCTTTTTGCATTATCAGCTGTTTTTGTTGTATATAATACAATAAAGCTTTCCCTGTATAAATATAAAGAAGAAATTAAACTTTATTCTCTTGTGGGTGCAACAAGGCCTTTTATTTCTGTGCCGTATTTATTTGGGGCATTTTTCTTATCATTATTTGCATATATTTGCAGTTTAATTATTTTTGCAGCAGCTTTTATACCTTTTAACAGCCATATATTAATAAAGGCTGGTATTAATATATATGATATGCCAAATATTACTTATTTTATTTTTTCGTGTATTACTGTATGTATAATAGGTGTAATCTCTGCAAAAGCAAGTGTTGTATCATTTTTAAAACAGGTATCATCTATCAATGAAGATTAAATATATTTTAACTTTTGTAATATTTTTATTTTATAGTTTTGCTGTATATGGTCAGACTGCATCTCTTGACGAAATCAATAGAAATATTCGCAGTGAAGAAGCAGAACTGAAAAAACTGCAATCAGAAAAAAGCAGTATTACAAAGCAGATAGGTGTGTTATCATCTAAAATATCTAATTATAAAATACTTATTTCAGAGCTTAATAAGGAAAAGAAAAGGTGTGAAACCAATATCAGCAGTATTCGCACAAATATAGGCCGTGTATCAAAAGAAATAAATGAAAATAAAAAGGATATTGCAAAAAGTAATATGTATGTGATAGATAATATGGGTTATGCAGATATTAAGATTATCACTACATCGGAAAAGCCAGAAGATACAGTTAAAATTCTTGAAATATTAGGCAAAGCAGGTTCTAATTTAAGGGCTAAAATAGATAAACTTAATGAAGATGTGAAAACACTTAAAACTCTTAAAGTGGAGGAAGAAGCAAGAGTTTTGGAGCTTGCTTCTCTTGAAGAAAGCAGAAATAGTGCAGTAAAAGAGTTGCAGGCGGAAAAAAGCCGATATAATTCAATGATTACAATGATAAAGCATGATGAAGCAGGCAGAAAGGAATATATTGAGCTTTTAAAGTTTCAGAGAAAGGAACTTGATGACCAGATACGATTGCAGGCAGAAAAAGACAGCAATGCAGCTCCTATTGCACAGAGGGAAAATAATACAGCAGGCGGCAGAATAAAAACTTTTGGTGAAGATAAGCCAGTAACATCTGCTATGGCAGATAATTCTCCATTTGGCAGGCTTGTTAAAAAACTTCCTATGCCTGTTAAAGGTAAAGTTATAGAGCAGTATGGCGAACATATAGTAGCTGATGCTGGTGTTAAAATTATGCATAAAGGTATAAAAATCTCTCCTTCTGGCACAACTCAGGCAAAAGCAGTTGCAGACGGAAAGGTAGTTTTTGCAGATAATGTAAAGAATTTTAATAATCTTGTGATTATTGACCATGGTTCATCTTATTATACAGTGTATGGAAATATGGATACATTGCTTGTGGAAACTGGCAAAAAAATCCGTCAAGGCGATATTTTAGGAGACATTATAGTAGATATGTCAGTAGAGAGCCCATACCTTTATTTTGAGCTTAGAAAAAAAGAACAGGCATTAAATCCTAATTTGTGGTTTAAAAAAGGTTGATATATCTTGAAAATAGTTTATATAATATAAAGTTAAATTTTTAAATTGGAGTTATATATGAAAATTATCCAAAAAGTTTTATTTATAGTAGTTCCTGTAATATTTCTTTCGTTTGCTGTTATACAGTTAAGCAGTAATGG
>CAMEZN010000210.1 GCA_945947845.1 uncultured Mucispirillum sp.
TGTGACTGGAGTTCAGACGTGTGCTCTTCCGATCTTATTATTTGATAAGCTTACATTTTTAATGTCTGGTGGCTTTGACAGCTTAATAGCAAGAGATTATAAAAGCAGAAATGATGAGTTTGCTCAGCTTATAGGAGTATCAGAATATCAAGTTAACCCAAGAGACTGGTGGCTTTTAGCTGCTCAGGCTGGTATAATGTATGAATTTATGGATAATAACGAGCTTCATCTAACATATGCCAGAAGAAACCAGTTTCCAACAATGAGCGACAGATATTCCACAAGGTTTTCTGAAAGTCTGCCAAATCCAAATTCAAAACCAGAAGTGGCAGACCATGTGGAGCTTGGCTATAAAGGTTTTTTATTTGATATGCTTTACATTGATACAGCACTTTATTACAGCTATGTATCAGATAAAATGGGAGTAATCTATGTTCCAGACCCTTTTGTGCCATATAAAGGGGTGGAATTTATTACAAATGTTGATGCAGTATCATTATACGGCTATGAGCTTGCACTTGTGCTTTTCCCTTGGGAATATACAGAAATAGGATACAATATGTCTGTAAATGAATACTATGTGCATAAAAGTGTATCAAGCTATCAAGAGCTTACTTATTCCCCAGAATTAACTATTAATTCTTATGTAAAAATTATGCCGTGTCAGTATTTTTCTGTAACCCCTTTGATAGAGTATGTAAGCGAAAGATATACAGATTTAAGTGGTATAAATTCATTAGACCCGTATTTTTTAGTTCATCTTTATATGACATTTAATTTAAATGATAATATGAAACTTGATTTTGCCATAACAAATATTACTGATGAAAATTATTCATACAGGTATGGCTACCCAATGGCAGGCAGAACATACAGTATTTCTTTTAGTGGTGAATTTTAGTATATTTTAAAAGATATAACGAATATAAAAATTATTATTAAATATTATAAAATATACTTGAATTTATAATCTCTATTATATATAGTATGATATAATAGAAAAATGGTGGTAATTATGTTATATTTAAGGGCGGTATATTTAGGCATATTTATATTGTTATCTGCATATACTGCATATGCTTTTGAAGTAAATATGCCAAAAGATTTAAAGCTTGATAATAAATCTAAGGTAATGGGTGCAACTGTGCCAACAACTTTTATGCTTTATTCTTTTGATGCAGATATTATTGCTGGCTGGAATACTCCATTATATCATCATGAGAAAAAATATATACCAGAGAAGTATCATAAACTTGATGTATTAGGTGGCTGGTATGGAAACGGCAACTATCCTAATAAAGAACTACTTTTATCTAAAAATATAGATGCAGCTATTGCTGTTGCAGGAAGTGAAAAAGTCAAAAAAGAAATAGGTAAAATGCAGGAATATATGAAATCTATTAATATCCCTTTTATATCTATTTATGGTTCAACTATTAATGATGATATTAAAATATACAGCTTTTTAGGTAAAGTATTTAACAATGAAAAAAGAAGTGATGAAATAAATAAATATATTAAAAAAAGTATAGAAAATACTAAAAATATTACTGATAAAGTAAAAAAGAAGAAAAAGGTATATTTAGCTCTTGGAGATAATGGGCTTAAAACAAGATGTGTAGATTCCATTATTACAGCAGGTGCAGAGTATGTGCATAAATGCACATTATTTGATGAAACCATATCTATTGAACAATTATTAATATATAACCCAGATATTATAGTAATAGGGAAAAAATCAGCTTATGAATATATTAAAAAAGATAGTAAATGGGCAAAAATAAAGGCTGTTAAGAATAATAACATTCTTTTTGTTCCAGAAGAGCCATTTAGCTGGGTGGAAAAGAAAACTGTTATGGAATATTTTGTAATACAGTATCTTGCTTCAAAATTTTATCCAGAGTATTCAGATATTGATTTACATAAGGAATTAATAGAGCATATTAAATTATTTTTTCATTATGACTTAACTTATGATATGGCTGAAAGGCTTATCAACTACGAGCAGCATTATAAATGAAGCATTTTATAATCACAGGTGCGCGTCATGCAGGAAAAACCACTTATGCAGCTAAATTAAATGAAATACTTTCCCAAACAGGTATAAGTTCAGGCGGTTTTTTATGCGAAGGAACTTTTCAAAACGGAGAAAGAAACAGCTTTTTTATAAAATCATTATTAACTTATGAAAAAGAGCTTCTTGCAGATAAAAATGAAAGTATTCATAGTGAAACATATTCGTTTGGCTGTTTTACTTTTTATAAAAAAGGCTTTGATTTTGCATATAAAGAATATAAAAACTCAATATTAAATAAAAAAGATATTATTTTTATTGATGAAATAGGAAGATTAGAACTAGAAGGCGGCGGCTTTGAAAAGCTGTTTCATCAAATGCCTGTAAATTCAATGCTTATTGCTGTATGCAGGTATGATTTTATAAAGGATATTAACAGTATGTTTTTTAATAACCATGCAGAAATTATTAATATTAATGATGATATATATTTAAGTGCAAGAAAAGTGAAAAATTATCTTTAATGAGGAAACATGTTTAGAGAAAAAAGCAGATATGCTGTCATTTTTTTCTTTTTTATAATACTTTTAGCAGCAGTGGTTATTTCTATTATGCTTGGCAGGTATGCAGTCAACTTTACTGATATTTTTATGTGGGTTAAAGCATTAATTACTGGTGCAGATATATCTGGTAATGAAAAGCTCTCAAATATTTCAACAGTAATATTTGAAATCCGTCTGCCAAGAATAATAGGTGCATTAATTATCGGTGCAGCTCTTGGAGTAAGTGGAGCAATGCTTCAAAGTGTTTTTGCCAACCCCCTTGTATCTCCCGGCATAATGGGTGTTCTTTCTGGTGCTTCTTTTGGTGCAGCTTTTGGCATTATTACATTTTCAAGCTGGGCATTAGTGCAAATTTCTACACTATTATTTGGAATTTTAGCATTAATGCTGTCTCTTTTTATTGCATTTATTTATAGAAGCACAAGTTCATTAATGCTTATTTTAGGTGGTATGATAAGCGGTGCATTTTTTAATGCTCTTCTTTCAATTGTAAAGCTTGCAGCAGACCCAAATAATGATGAGCTTGCTTCCATTGTTTTCTGGCTAATGGGTTCATTAGCAGTAGTAGACAGCAGCGGCACACTAATAAAAGCAGGTGTTCCGCTGTTTATTGTGCTTATTATTGCTTTATTTTTTGGCAAAATTTTAAATATACTTGCTATGAGCGATGAAGAAGCAAAATCTCTTGGATTAAATACAGGCTTTTATAAAATAATAGTTCTTATAATCTCAACAATACTTGCTTCTTTAACTGTTGTTATGGCAGGAAATATAGGCTGGGTAGGGCTTATTATTCCACATATATCAAGAATGATTATAGGGCCTGATAACAGGTATCTTCTACCGCTTTCAGCACTGCTTGGCAGTTTGTTTTTACTAATATGTGATAATGTTGTTAGAAATCTATTTCCTTATGAAATTCCACTTGGTATTATTACATCTTTAATAGGATTAGTAGTTTTTGTAATAATCTTAAAAAATAAGGGTAAAGGCTGGCGGTAATGATAGAAGTAAAAAATATAGTTTTTGGTTATTCAAAAAAAGAAGATATATTAAAGGGGGTTAGTCTAAATATTAATAAAGGTGAAATTATTAATATTTTAGGAGCTAATGGCTGCGGTAAATCAACACTTTTAAAGTTAATATTAGGTTTTTATAAATACGGCACAGGTAGTATAAAGGTATATAACAGGGAAGTAAATTCTATCAGCAGAAAAGAGCTTGCAAAATATTTAAGTTATGTTCCGCAAACTCATCATGCAGTATTTCCTTATACTGTTAAAGATGTGGTTGTTATGGGCAAAAGCAGCGGCAGTTTTTGGAACAATTATACAAAATCAGATTATGAATCAGTAGATTATGCACTTTCTGTGCTGAAAATTGAGCATTTAAAAGAAAGGGACTATTCACGGCTTAGTGGTGGTGAACGGCAGCTTGTAATGGTAGCACGGGCGATTGTGCAGAATGCTGATTACTGCTTTATGGACGAACCTGTTGCAAGCCTTGATTACGGCAACCAATACAGGCTGTTAGACAGCATAAAGCATATGGCAGAAAAAG
>CAMEZN010000211.1 GCA_945947845.1 uncultured Mucispirillum sp.
ACTTTATCATGCACCACATAAAGATTATGCCTGCGGGCAAACTCTATACTAGATACTGGTGATAAGTCTATTTCACCATTTCTCATTAATTTATTTAAATCAGCTGGAAATCCTTTTATAAACTCTAAATTATTATCTTGCAGCAAATAATGAAAAATAGGATATACATTTGCATAATCCATAAAACCTATCTTTAACATTTTACACCTGAAAAATTTTTTCTTATACTATACCTTAAACACAAATAAAACAATAAAAAGATGATATTATCATATATATTTATAAATTACACATAAAATATTAAAAAAAGCTAGATAAATATAAATAATTTGATATAATAAAGTAAGTATTAGTTTTTAGAGGTGATAAATGGATAATATCAGTAAAACTTTAAAAGATAATATGCACTCAGCAAGTATTATAAAAACTAATTTTTATAACTATTTTTACAAAGTATTTTACTCATACCCAGACAATAACTTTATTGGCTCTACAAGCCGCCTAATACCGTATTTTGATGAGCTTAAAAAACATATTATGAATA
Source organism: uncultured Mucispirillum sp. (assembly GCA_945947845.1). Lineage (GTDB taxonomy): Bacteria > Chrysiogenota > Deferribacteres > Deferribacterales > Mucispirillaceae > Mucispirillum. Next base: position 545 of record CAMEZN010000211.1, read on the forward strand.
ATGATTACAGCACATCTGTAAATGTATTAAAAAATTACAGCACATATGAACAAAGCCTGAAAGAAGAACAAATAGAAGATTTACTTGAACTATTGCAGGATATTTACCATGAATTATTTTTAGATTCTGTTTACTCTATACCATGCACTGCTTCTGGATATATTGCTGGCAAAGATATGCAGATTAGAGAGATAGATAAAGTTAAAAATATATATGAAATAAATAATTTTATACCACCAGAAGAAAATACTCACCCAGTAGACCATATAAGCATAGAAATGCTTTATATGCAGCAAATAAATGCTCTTTTCACAAAATTTTTAGAAGAAGATAATAAAGATAAACTTTTAAATATTTTACAAGAACAGTATAATTTTTTACAGGCACATATTCTTACATGGATACATGAATTTACCATATATTTAAAAGAGCAGATAACACAACCAGAAAGCAACCTTTATTATGCAGTTACTGGCATAATAAATGAGTTTGTAAAATATGATAAAAAACTAACAGAAGAATTTTTAAAAAGTCTTAAATCACAGGAATAACATTTGGAGTGCCTAATTTTTCTGCAAGTATAGATGTTTTACAGTAAAACTCTAACTGTTCCATAAGGTAATAAGCACTATACACATCTTTTGCCCATGATACTGCCCCATGGTTTGCAAGCAGGCAGCCGTTACATGTTTTTACAAATGGTTCAATAGATTTAGCAAGTTCTTCTGTGCCAGGGCGAGCATATTTTGCAACAGGAAAATATCCTAATGACATAAATGCTTCTGGCATATAGCTCATATCAACTGCCCTGCCAATAATTGCAAAAGCTGAAACTGTTACTGGGTGAGCATGAACAACTGCATTTACATCATCTCGCATTTTATATACAGTAGTATGCAGTAAATATTCAGAAGATGGTTTTTTACTGCCTTCAAGAATATTTCCTTCTAAATCTATCATAATAATATCTTCTTCTTTCATAAACCCTTTACTTGTAAGTGTTGGAGTTATAAGCACTTTATTTCTATCAACTCTGATTGATATATTACCATCGTTTGATGCAACAAGCTCTCGTTGATACATTCTTCTTCCTATTTCACATATATCTTCTGCATATTTCATATTCATAATTATTTCCTGCCTTTGTGCAAAATATTTTCAAGATTTATAACATAAGGCGGTTTTATAATACCATATTCTGTAATAAAACCAGTAATTAATTCATTTGGTGTTACATCAAAAGCTGGGTTTAAGACTTTCATATTGTCAGGGGCAGTCTGCACTCCACCAAAGTGAGTAACTTCACTGCTGTCTCTCTGCTCTATAACTATATCGTTACCTGTTAATGTCATATTATCAAAAGTAGATGACGGGCATGCAACATAAAAAGGTATTTTAAAATAATTAGCTAATACTGCAACATTCATTGTTCCTATTTTATTAGCAGTATCACCATTGGCAGCTACTCTATCACAGCCTACTATTACCATATCTATTAAACCTTTACTCATTGCATAAGCTGCCATATTATCACATATTAATGTTACATCAGCACCTGATGCCTGTAATTCATAACTTGTAAGCCTTGCTCCTTGTAAAAGCGGTCTTGTTTCATCTGCATATACTTTAAAAGTTTTACCTTCATGTAATGCTGTATAAATTGGAGCAAGTGCAGTGCCTAGCTCTGATACAGCAAGAGCACCAGCATTGCAGTGAGTCAGTATACCAAAATTATTATTAATTAATTCTGCACCATATCTGCCAATACTTGCACATATTGTTTTATCTTCATTATATATATTATCAGCTTCTTTTTCTAATTCATGCCATAATTCACTGCTGGAATTAAAGCTGCTGCTTTCTGCTTTCTTTATAATACGGTTTATTGCCCAAGATAAATTTACAGCAGTAGGACGAGATGAATTAAGGTATTCTCCAAGTTTTTTTAATTCTTTAATAAATTTTTCCACAGGTTCATTTATATATTTTTTTACTGATACAATAAGCCCATATGCACCAGCAATACCAATAGCAGGAGCACCGCGAACTTTCAGCATTTTAATAGAATTATATATCTGCTCACATGTTTTCTGCTCTTCATAGATTACCTGTAATGGAAGTTTTGTCTGGTCTAAAAAAGTAAGAATACCGTCTTTATAAATAACAGCTCTTGGAAGTTTATCCGTTACCATAAATTCACCTGAAAAATTTTTATGGTATTATACATAAAATTTAGTATAAAAAACAAGATGATTTATTTAAAAACTTGATTTTCAATGATATTTTCTTTAATATACTACATATTTATAATATTCTGGTGAATATATGAAAAAGATTATTTTATTATTTTTGTCTTTTTTACTAATTTTCTCTTTTCCACTTTTTGCTCAGCAAAGGCAGTTAAAACCAGTTAATCTTACAATAGGCACTGGGGATAAAAGCGGTGGTTTATACCCTATTGGTATATCCATTGGTAAAGTATTAAACATTAATTCTAAAATACATAAGTTAAACCCTAATGTAATGGAAACAGCAGGTGCTGTTTATAATATAGATAAAGTAATAAGCGGCGAACTAATGCTTGGAGTTGTTGAAAATGATGTGCAGTATAGAGCATATAAAGGGATTGGAGAATGGGAAGGAGCTCCACAGTATGATTTACGGTCCATTATAAGCATAACACCAGAGATTATGCAGTTAATAGTAAGCGAAAATTCTAAAATAAAAACATTATTAGATTTGAAAAATAAAAATATTAATATAGGTTTGATTGGAGAAAATACTTATTATAACAGTCAGCTAATTTTAAGTTCATATGGGCTTGATAATTACACAGTTAATTATGACAACCAAAGCACAAGCTTAAAAGATACTATTACAATGCTTCAAGATGGCAGAATTGATGGATTTTTTATAAACTCTATTGTGCCGCTTAATATCATTAAACAGCTTTCAGAAACAACTAAAATAAGGTTTGTTGATATTACAGGTGCTAATAAATTATTATTAGATTATCCTTATTATAATATTACAGAACTTAATAAAGCAATATATCCAAAAGCATATAACCCAAACAGCACAAAAACTTTGAGTGTGATGACATCGCTTGTTACTTCCAGCAAAACATCAAACTATGCAGCATACATGATAGCAAAAGAAATTGTTGAGAACCTGCATATTTTAAGAACACTGCACCCGTCTTTACGAAATTTAAATATTAAAGAAATGCTGAAAAATAATACTGCTCCTATTCACCCGGGAGCAATGCGGTATTATGTAGATAATGGATTATTAAATTAAAAATATTTTAATGTTGGTTCATCAAGCATAAGAAATCCGTGTAAAATTACTGCTATATACTGGAATATGCCGTAATTAGGCACAGCTTCATATAATGCTTCACAAAATCCTGAAATATAAGGCATAAGATATGTATCTAAAAATAAAAGCTGAGCTTTTGCATAATCTGAAACAGCTTCATGGATATTTTGTTTTGCAGTTCCTCCTGCCATATAACTTAAGAATGAGAGCATTTCATTTAAG
>CAMEZN010000212.1 GCA_945947845.1 uncultured Mucispirillum sp.
CCAGTAAACCTTAATATACATTATGCAACCTTATCAGAATTTATTAAAAAAAATAAAGACAATGTAGATAAAGCATAAACTTTCATTGCACACATATAAAAAATAATATATAAATTGTATATTAATTTATAAAAAAGGTGAAATATGATTGTAGCATTTGAAGGACTAGACGGCTCAGGAAAAGGCACTCAATCTCAAATCTTATCTGCAAAGATGAGTGCAAAAGGTATAGATAATTCATTATACAGCTTCCCTAACTATAAAGGCACAAATTTTGGGCTTGAAGTGGGTAAATATTTAAACGGCGGTTTTGGTGCATTAGATGAAATCCCACCACAGTTTCCAGTTATGCTGTATGCTATGGACAGGTTTGAAATGAAAAAATCTATTATGACAGATATAAATGAAGGGGCAAGTATTATATTTGATAGATATGTGCCATCTAATATTGCACATCAGGCTGTTAAATTCCCTGAAAATCAGCGAAAAACTTTTGCTGACTGGGTAAAAAGGCTTGAATATAATATTTTAGAAATGCCTTCCCCTGATGTAATTATCTTTTTAGATGTTGACCCACAGATAGCAGGACGAATGGTTACATTAAAAGGTAAAAGGTCATATACAGATGCTGCAAAAGACATTCATGAAGCAAATGAAAGCTATATGAATAAAGTATATCAAATGTATAAACAAATGGCACAAGATGAAGACTGGGTAATTATTCAGGCAACAGATGGGGAAAATATGCTTAGCGAAGAAAAAATAGCAAAGGATATAATTATTGCACTGGCTCAAAAAGGATACCCTATTGAAGACCCTAAAAAATTATTCTAAAATCATATTAAGTAATTGATTATTTCAGGCGATAAGATAAATATGTAAAGCCATTGTTTACAAAATTTACAGTAATGTTTAAATTTTCAGGTTGCAAAAAGTATGTATTTCTGGTTATACTTGCAACTGGGAGGCTTTTATGAACTTATCGCTTGATTTAACAGAAGAAGAAATTGCTATGCTTGAAAAATATGCATATAAAAACAATATTTCTGCTGCTGAGTTTGTAAAAAATACCATTTTGGAGCGAATAAAAGATGAAATGGATATGGAAGTGTATGAAACAGCTATAAAAACATACAGCAGTAATCCACGAACATATACTCATTCATCAGTTATGCGAGAATTAGGATTAGTTAAATAAACTATATTAAATTATTTATTGTCTGCCTGTTTGGCAGTATTCCAAGTGGTTTATTATAAAGCAGATTATAAAATTCTATAATGTATATTAATAATACTACTAATATATTTATATATATATTATCTGGAATAAATACAAGATACAGCCATAACAAAGATACTATAAAAGAAAGTTTAAATGGCATATAATATCCATTCCAATATGTATTTGCATTACTGTTTTGCATAAAAAAATAAAGCAGGATTACTGCAAAAAGCATTGATATTTTACCAGCAGTATCACTATGAGGAGCAATTATATATATAATTATACCAAAAAGTATAAAATAAAAAAGTAATGCACCCACTCCCCTAAGTAAATGTATACCCAAAAAAAATTGGAAACTTCTACTGCCCCCAGCTATCTCTGAATCTATAAATATTCTGCACACAATTACAGCAAATGAAATAAATAATGCATAAGTCATACCTATAGTGCCATTAAGTAAAAAAGCACATATTATAATAAACCATAAAGGTATACGGGCAATTAAAAAACTTAAAAAGAAAAGCCCAAAACGAATATAGCCCATAGGTCTTGCAACAGTTTGATTTAACAAGATAATATTTAAAAATTTATTCATGCAGCTATTATTACTGTTTTTTTATCCTGCGGTCAAGAATAATATATAAATATAAGACTGTATAATAAATATTTATCTTTTATAAAAAATCGCTTCTATATAGATATCTGCTATCAATATATTTTCTATTAAAAAAAATCCCTTAGCTTTTTAAGCCAAGGGAAAATATAAAAAACTATTTTGTGCCTTTTATAAACTCTTTAAATCTTTCTAATATATTTTTAAGCTTAGAGCCAAACATATCATTCTCTTTTGCTTCTTCTCTCATCTGTTCAAGAGTTTCTTTCTGTTCTTTGGAAAGATTAGTAGGTATAAGCATCTGCAAATCAACATACAAATTACCCACATCATAACCTTTGACAGAAGGTACTCCCTTTCCTTTTAAGGTAATCCGTTCGCCAACTTGCGTGCCCGGCTTAACTTTTATTGTTTCTTTTGAACCATCTATAAGCTCTATTTCAAATTCGTTGCCTAAAATAGCATCAAAAACAGTAATAGGCAGTAGTAAATGTAAATCGTTATCTACCCGCTTAAATATTTTATGTTCTTTGACTTTAATATGTAAAAGTAAGTCCCCGGCAGGTCCACCGTGGCTTCCAGCATTACCTTCACCACTGACTCGCATAATCATACCGTCATCAATACCAGCAGGAATTTTTACTTTTATCTGCTTTTCTATTGTATGACTTCCCTTACCTTTACACTCTGTGCAGGCTTCTTTTATAACCTGCCCTGTACCATTACAAGCAGGACAAGTTGTGCGGACAGCAAATATACCGTTTCTTTGAGTAAATACACCCTGACCATTACATTTTTCACAAGTTTTCATTCCGCCGGGTTCTGCACCTGTGCCATCACATCGCTTACAGTTTTCACTTTTTTTAATAGTTAATTCTTTTTCTACTCCAAAAACAGATTCTTCAAATGTAAGCTCTTGATACATTTCTATGGACTGTCCCTTAGTTGGTCTGTTCCGTGAGCGCCTTGAAGAAGATGTGCCGAAAAAATCACCAAATACATCGCCTAGTAAGTCATCAAACACACTGCCAGTAGAGCTGAAACCACCCATGCTGTCGTCCATTACTCTGCCGTAAGTGTCATACTGGTTTTTCTTATCAGGGTCTGATAATACTTCATAAGCTTCTGCTGCTTCTCTGAATTTTTCAGCAGCTTCTTTATCATCAGGGTTTTTATCCGGGTGATACTGTAATGCTAACTTTCTATATGCTTTTTTTATTTCTATTTCTGTTGCAGTGCGTTCCACACCTAGTATTTCATAATAATCTCTTGCCAAGGTTTTATCCGTCCTTATTTATATATTTAGGATTGATACTTTAATATTATATGCCTGTTTTTGCAAGCAAAAAAGCGTTCCCATGAGTAATTCCTGAGAACGCTTTAATATTAATTTATAAGTTTATGCTTATTTTTTATCGTCTTTAACTTCTTCAAAATCAGCATCTACTACATTTTCATCTTTTTTAGATGTTTCTTCCTGAGCATAAGCACTGCCAGATTGAGAAGCATCTGCACCGCCTTGGTTATTTTGAGCATATAAAACTTCTGCCAGTTTTTGTGCTGCATTTGATAGTTTATCTATACCTTCTTTTATTTCACCAACATTTTCACTTGTTAATTTTTGTTTTAAATTTTCAAGCTCTTTTTCTATGTTTTCTTTTACTGATGCTTCAAGCTTATCACCATGCTCTTTTAATGATTTTTCAGTAGTATATACTAATGTATCAGCCTGATTTCTTACATCTGCTAATTCTTTTTTACGTTTATCATCTTCTGCATGAGCTTCTGCATCATGAACCATTCTATCAATTTCTTCTTCTGATAAGCCGGAAGAATCTTTAATAACAATAGACTGCTCTTTGCCAGTGCCTTTATCTTTTGCAGAAACATGTAAGATACCGTTTGCATCAATATCAAATGTAACTTCAATTTGTGGAACTCCACGTGGTGCTGGGGCAATACCTGATAAGTCAAACTGACCTATAAGCTTATTATCGCTTGCCATTTCCCTTTCACCTTGGAGAACCTGAATTGTAACTGACGGCTGGTTATCCGCAGCAGTAGTATATATTTGGCTTTTTCTTACTGGGATAGTTGTATTTCTCATAATGATTTTATTCATTACACCACCCATTGTTTCAATACCTAATGAAAGTGGAGTTACATCAAGAAGAAGAACATCTTTAACATCTCCCATTAATACACCGCCCTGAACTGCTGCACCAATTGCAAC
>CAMEZN010000213.1 GCA_945947845.1 uncultured Mucispirillum sp.
CGGACAATGTAAAAGAAGTGCAGGTAGAAAGAAAAGGCGACTGTATTATTTTTAGAGCAGTGCAGCCATCTTATGAAAACTTGATGAAAGCAGTAAACAATTTCTCTGATGATTTTATGGACGAAAGAATACAACCAAAAGCTGAAGAAAGGGATTTATTTTAATGAAATATATGCTTGATACTAATACATGTATTTTTATTATCAAAAAAAATGAAAATGTATTATCTCGCATTAAAAAGATTGATTTTAAAGAAATATGTATATCATCTATTACATTATCAGAGCTTGAATATGGTGTTGCAAAAAGTATAAATTATGAAAAAAATAAAAAAGCACTTGAAGATTTTATATATAATTTCTCTATACTTTCATTTGACAGCGATGCAGCACATGAATATGGCAAAATAAGAGCAGATTTAGAAAAAACTGGCAGCCCAATAGGCAGTATGGATATGTTAATAGCAGCACATGCAAAAAGCCAAAAACTTATCTTAGTTACTAACAATACAAAGGAATTTATAAGAGTAGATGGGCTAAAAATAGAAGATTGGAAGGAATAATTTTTAAGCTACATCTCTCTACTGCATATTTTCTCTTGACAAATAATTTTATCAGTGATATAGATATACAAATCCTAAAAATATAGGATATATTGTAACTAATAATACTGATTTTGGCAGTAGAAGAATGTAGCAAAATCAGTAAGGAGGTTAAATATGAAGTTACAAATTAAAAATTTTTGCACCATTAAAACTGGTTATAGTTTTAGGGAGCAAGTAGCAGCAGATGAAAATGGCACTTTCTATCTGCTGCAAGCAAAGGATATTAATGCATTTGGGGAAATTGACTACCACCAATGTATTAAAATCTCTACTGATAATATTAAGCATATAACTCCCCTTAGTCAAGGGGAAATCGTGCTTACAGCAAGGGGCAGTTTTAAAGCTGCTGTATTTGATAGTAGTGAGCAGTTTGTTACATCTAATGCTATCTTTATATTACATGTGGATAGTAAAGTATGTAATAGTGATTATCTTGCTATATGGCTTAATAGCCCAGCATGTAAAAAACAGCTTGATAAAGTAACACTTCTTTCTTCCACCACCCCTGTTTTACCAAGAAAGGCATTAGATGATTTAGTAGTAGATTTGCCAAGTATGGAAAAACAGGAAGAAATCGCAAAACTTTATAAGCTAAATAGTAAGCAATTTATATTGCAACAAGAAATTTATAATCTTAGAAAAATGCAGTTAGAAAATTTAATGAATGGAGATTTAATATGATAACACAACAAGAACTTAATACATTATTATGGAATGCAGCAAACTCTGCCCGCGGAATAGTAGATGCAAGTATATTTAAAGATTATTCATTGGCTATGCTTTTTTATAAATATATAAGTGATATGCATAAGGCAGAGCTTAATGAGCTTATAAAACAATATGGAGATAAACCTGAAAGGCTTGAAATGAAAAAGAAAAATATGCGGTTTCAAATACCAGAAGGTTATTCTTTTGAAGAAGTTGCAAGCCAGAGTATGAAAAATAATATAGGGGAAATCATAAATAAAGCACTGCAAAGTATAGAAGAAGCAAATGAAAAACATTTAAAAGATATTTTCACAGTTGATTTTAATAGCCAATCAATACTAGGGCAAACAGACCAGAGAAACCAAATGCTCCGTAACCTTTTAAGTGATTTTGCAAAGATAGATTTAACTGATGTAGGCAAAACGGACTTATTAGGTAATGCATATATGTATCTTTTAAAACAGTTTGCAAGTGATGCAGGAAAAAAAGCCGGGGAATTTTTTACCCCGGAAACTGTATCCCGCCTTATAGCTAAACTTGCTATGCCAAAAACTGGGGATAGAATATGCGACCCTACATGTGGCTCTGGCTCGCTACTTTTAATGGTGGGGGAAGAAGTTGGCAATGATGACTTTGCACTATATGGGCAAGAAAAAGTTGGTAGCACTTACAACCTTGCAAGAATGAATATGTTTATACACCACCAAGAAAATGCAGAACTAGAATGGGGAGATACACTTAATAACCCACTTTTAAAAGATGAGAATGGGTTAAGGAAATTTGAAGTGGTAGTTGCTAACCCACCCTTTTCTCTTGATAAATGGGGCTATGAAAATTTAGAAGATGATGAATATAACCGTTTTCACCGTGGTATGCCACCTAAAAGCAAGGGCGACTATGCTTTTATTAGCCACATGGTAGAAGTAGCAAAAGAAAAGCAAGGCAGAGTGGCGGTTATTGTGCCACATGGTGTGCTTTTTAGGGGAGCAAGCGAAGCAAGTATTCGCAAAGCATTTATAGAAGAAAATATACTAGATGCAGTTATAGGCTTACCTAGCGGGCTATTTCAAACTACGGGCATACCTGTTGCCATATTAATATTTGATAAAAGTAGGCAACTTGGGGGAGCAAATGAAAATAGGAAAGATATTTTATTTATAGATGCATCAAATGAGTTTATACAAAATAAAACACAAAATGAACTAAACGATGAAATAATAAATAAAATCTTTACAACCTATAAAGAGCGGAAAGAGATTGCAAAGTATAGCCATGTTGCAAGCTATGAAGAAGTAAAAGAAAATGAATATAACTTAAATATCCCCCGCTATGTAGATACTTTTGAAGAAGAAGAACAAGTGGATATGAAAGAAGTAGCTATAAAAATAGAAAGTTTAGAAAAAGAGCTAGAAGCAGTCAAAAAAGAAATGAAACAACATTTACATAATCTAGGCTTATAAGGAAATACCAGTTGTAAAGTAACACTTTACAACTGGGGATAAAATTATATATTGATTTATATAATTTTATTATATTCACAGGAAAGCAATGTGCAAAATTTGCATATTGCTTATGTATCAAATAGTTATAGGTGCAATATGAGTGAAATATTAATATATAAAACTCCCGATAATAAGATAAATGTAGAAATGAAGCTAGCAAATGAAACTCTATGGCTACCACAAAATAAAATTGCTGAACTTTTTGGAGTAAATAAACCTGCTATAAGCAAACATATAAAAAATATTTATGAAAGTCAAGAGTTAGACATGGCGTCAACTGTTTCCAAAATGGAAACAGTTCAAAATGAAGGTGGCAGAGAGATAAAAAGGCAAATAGACTACTATAATTTAGATATGATTATTGCTGTTGGGTATAGGATAAATTCAAAACAGGCAACCCATTTTAGAATATGGGCAACTGATATATTAAAAGAATATATTATAAAAGGCTTTGTTATGAATGATAAAAGATTAATGGAGCCAAACAAATCTTTTGGGGCAGATTATTTTGATGAATTATTAGAACGCATTAGAAAAATAAGAGCCAGTGAAAGAAGATTTTATCAGAAAATTACAGATATATATGCACAATGTAGTAGCGACTATGATAAAAACTCCCAAGAAACAAAAGATTTTTATGCCACAGTTCAAAATAAATTTCATTATGCTATTACAGGCAAAACAGCCGCAGAAATAATACATGAAAGGGCAAATAGCAATAAACAGTATATGGGACTAACAAGCTGGAAAAATTCCCCTGCTGGAGAAATAAGAAAAAATGATGTTACTATTGCAAAAAATTATTTAACCCAAGATGAGTTAGATATTTATAACCGCATAGTATCTATGTATTTAGAGTTTGCAGAGATACAGGCAAAAAATAAAAAGATTATGACACAACATGATTGGATAGAAAAACTAAATGCCTTTTTAACAATAAACGATAGAGATATTTTAAAAAATAAAGGCAGTGTATCTATGGAAATGGCAATAAAATCAGCATATAAGGAATATGAAAAATATAGTGAAATACAAATGAAAGACTATATTTCTGATTTTGATGAAACAATAAAAAAATTAGATAAAAAATAGTTATAGGTGCAATATGGCAAATAAAATAGATATACCAGACGGCTGGGAAGTAAAAAAATTAGGGGAAGTATGTGATGTTAGAGATGGAACTCATGAATCACCCAAATTTGTTGACAATGGTTTTCCTTTAGTAACATCTAAGAATATCAGTAATGGAAAA
>CAMEZN010000214.1 GCA_945947845.1 uncultured Mucispirillum sp.
AGCCTTTATCAAGTTTAGCAAGTGTAGAATTTAATGACACTGCAAGCCCCTCATCAAATTTACCTGCTATTACTGCTACTATGTATGATGCTTTAATATTATTTTTATAGTAATTTTTTATATCTTCAAATTTAATATTTTCAACACTTTCTATTTTACCTTCAACAGGCATTTCATAAGGCGAACCTTTAAATGCAAGAGCCATAAAACCATTTTGTGCTATTAAGTTTGGATTATCAAGTGATGTTCTCAGTTCATCAATATGCTGCATTTTTTCTCTTTCAAAAATATCTTCCTTAAATTCAGGAGCTGCTAAAAATGCTGCAAAATCATTATACACATTATCTATTTTATCACTTGGAACAGAAAGCCTGACTTCTAATGCAAAAGGCGAAACTTTTGCACTTACACTTCCACCATAAAATTCAACTGTTTCTAATACTTTATTACTTTTAATCCATACCCTGCTGAAAAGCGAGCCTATTCCATTATTTTCTTTGTTTTCAGCAAATAATCCGCCTTTTATCATTAACTGGATTGTTACTGTCTTTGTAAAATCTCTTTGTTTTGTTAATATTGTGGCACCATTATTTTCTGCCATCTTACTGCCTCCTGAAAGGAATACCATAACTGTCATATTCGCAAGCACTAAAAGCACTACTACTATTATCAATATTTTAAGTTTATTCATATTATTTTTCCATAACTTCTACTTTTCTTCCTGATACTTTAAGCCTGCCTGCTGCATATAACCCTACCGCCTCTGTATATGCAATATGCTCCTGCTCTAATATCCTTGCAGATAATGTATCTTCTGTATCATCATCATAAACAGGCACAGTTTTCTGCAAAATTACTGCACCAGTATCCATACCGCTGTCTACAAAATGAACAGTGCAGCCAGAAACTTTGACTCCATAATCTAATGCCTGTTTTTGTGCATGCAGACCCGGAAAAGATGGCAGAAGTGCAGGGTGAATATTAATTATTCTATTTTTATATGCTTCTACAAGCTCACTTGTTACTATCCGCATATACCCTGCAAGGCAAATTAAATCAATATGATAATCTGCAAGAGCATTTATGATTTCTTTATCATACTCTGCCCTGTCGCTTCTATTTTTTGATGGTATAACAATTGTCTTTATACCTGCATTAACTGCATATTCAAGACCTTTTGCATTAGGATTATTTGAAAAAACAACTGCAATTTTACAGTTCTTTAAAACACCATTTTCTATATTTTTAAGCAAAGCAAGAAAATTACTTCCCCTGCCTGAAATAAATACTGCAATATTAATCAAAATCTATCCCTTTTATTTTAACTGTATTATCGCCTTTTATAGTTTTACCTATAACAAATGCTTTTTCCCCACTTTCAGCAGCAGCTTTTATTACATTATCTTTATCTTCTGGTGATACTACAAAGATATAGCCTATACCCATGTTGAATACCCTGTATAATTCATGTTTATCAATATCTGAAACTTCTGCAAACCTTTTTATTACTTTTGGCATTTCAACATTAGACACATCAATTTCTGCTGAAATATCTTTTGGCAGCACTCGTGGGATATTATCATAAAATCCGCCGCCTGTAATATGCACCATACCTTTAACATTAACCTTACTAACAACATTCTGCACTACTTTTGCATATATTTTTGTTGGAATAAGTAAAGCATCTGCAACAGTAACATCATCATAAAATATATCTGCTGCCTTATAGCTCATATCATTAAACAGCACATTTCTAAGAAGTGAATAACCATTGCTGTGAAAACCTGAACTAGAAAGCCCTATTATTATATCGCCGTCTTTAATAGTTGAACCATCTATTATTTTTTTCCTGTCTACAATACCTACTGCAAAACCTGCTAAATCAAAATCTTTATTTGCATAAAGCCCCGGCATTTCAGCAGTTTCTCCACCAAGTAATGCACAACCCGCATCTTTACAACCAGCAGATACACCAAGCACAACATCTTTCATAGTTTCTGGTATTAATTTACCAACTGCAACATAATCAAGAAAAAACAAAGGTTTTGCCCCTGTTACAAGTAAATCATTAACACTCATTGCAACTAAATCAATACCTACTGAATCGTATTTTTCACTCATTAATGCTACTTTTAATTTAGTTCCAACTCCGTCAGCACCTGAAACAAGCACTGGCTCTTCCATTTCTTTAAACTCTGCCAGACTAAAAAGTCCTGCAAAGCCACCTATTCCACCTATGACTCCATTTATTTTAGTGCTGTCTACTGATGATTTAATAAGAGATATAAACCTGTTACCTTCATCTATATCTACTCCACTTTGTCTATACCCTGTTTTTTGTGTTTCGCCACGCCTACTCATCGTTTTTTAACCTTTCTATTTCTTCTTTAATATATTTTTCTGCAATTGCAGGCACAATATTTCTAACAATATCTTTCATATTTGCTGCAATTACTTCTTTTACCGCTTCTTCAAGGAAATGCTTATCTATTGCATTACCAAGCATTGCTATAATTTCATCTCTGCTGATAGTAACTGTTATACCGCCAAATCTAGCAGATGTTTCAGGGCTGTATGTTTCAGCCTGTTTTACTTCTGCCTGCTTAATATTAACAGGTTCTTGTCTAATTTCTTCCTGCATAACTGGCAGTATATTTTCTTTGACAATTTCTTCATCAACTTTTTCTTCTGTTTGTTCTTCTACTGGTAAAATTTCATCATTTTCTTCTGACAGGCTTATATTTTCAACTGCTTCATTTTCTTCATTCAACTGCTCAAAAGTTTCTTCTGGCTCTACATTTTCTTCTGTATATTCTGCACTTTCACCGTCAACTGATACTTGCTCTGCTGTTAAAGATGTATCTGGTTCATCTATTACAGGTATTTCAGACATTTCTTCTGTTAAATCAGCATCATTTGAAGAACTTTCAAAGAGTTCATTATTACTTTCTTCTACCTGTGCAGGAAATTCATCAGTAGATACTTCTGCTGCCTGCATAAAACTATTATTTTCTGCAACATTTTCTTCTGGCTGCACATTTTCTTCAAATGAAAATCCAGTATCTTCTGGTGTTTCTTCCTGCATAACTGCTGGACTTTCATTAAACATATCTTCTGTTGATAATTCACTACTGCTTTCTTCTGCTGTCATTTCATCTGCCGGCATAGAAATATTTTCTTCTGTCTGCTGCACTGGTGCATCTGAAAGCCAGTTATCATCATCTACAAGTAAATCTTCTTTTTCTTCACTTGCTGCTGGTGCAGTCTGCTCTGCTTCTGATATGTCATTACTATCACTTTCTGCAATCATATTATCTTCTGTATTTTGTTCTTCTATGACTGGTGCAGTATTTTCTATATTATTTTCATCTTCTTCCTGATTTAGATTATCTAATGTTTCTGTTTCAGCTTTATCCTGCATTTCATCTGTTGAAATATCATCAATATCAGGAAAATCTGGGAATTCATTAAGCATTTCACTTGGTTTGTTAACTTCTGCTAAATTATCATGTATGATATACTCATCAGAAATCTCTGCTGCATCTGCAATATCTGGTAATACAGGATTATGCACTGCTGTAAGATTATCAGGAATTTCTATTTCATCTGGATTTATTTGTGCATTATCATTTATATCTTCTGCAACTGCACTATCCATTGGCATTTCTGCACTGCCCATATCTTCTGCTGCTGGGCTTGATAATTCAATATTTTCTGTATTTTCTTCTACTGATATAACTTCATTTTCATTATTTTCTTCCTGCATAACTGGTGATATTTCCATTACAGGCTCTTTATCTTGCTTAGTATTTATTTCTGCATTAGCTTCATCTAAACTTGGTTCATCTAAACTAGGTTCATCTAATCTAGGTTCATTAAATAATGGCTGCTCTGTAACTTGATTTTCAGGCATTACATCTTCAACTGCTTCTATTTCATTACTGTTTTCTTCAACTATTACATCTTCTTCCGGGCTCTCTTCTATAATGTTATTTTCTTCTGCAATAGCTGTATTTGTATTACCTTCTTGTTGCAGTTCCTCTTCTGCTTCTT
>CAMEZN010000215.1 GCA_945947845.1 uncultured Mucispirillum sp.
TAATGTTACAATAGATACAGACTGCACAGAGCCGGGCTCTACATTAAACTGCCGTAAAATTTTTAAAGGCAGCCTTGTTTCTGATTATGTAGTCCGTGGTAAAGCTATTGGGGTTGGCAGCGGTGATTTTATCATAGATAAAAGTAAGTTTACAACCATTACAGAAAGCCCTTATATTAGAGATGTAGGTATTACATTAAACCTTTCTGTGCTGCATAATGGTGTGCAGAAATACAGCAGTCAGAAAAATATGCCGCTTAATGCAGGCACTGCTAATAAAAGTTACCTTGAACTTAAAACAAATGATTTTATTGGTAAAGATATGCTTTATTTTAAAGAAGCTTATCTGAAACTTAATGTGCTTGGTATGAATATAAAAAAGAAAGCAGATATAGTGCTTTTTAAAAGGATTGTAGATAAAAGTGGTCATATATCAATGCAGAGAATTGCACCACTTCAAACAGTTACAAAAGATACAGAAGAAATTATTCTTGATATATCAAGCCAGATTCGCCAGCCTAATCCAGATGGATACTTTATAGGGTTAGCAGGTGATGATAAAGACTATATTATATTTAATGGTAATACTATCCGTGTAGATTTAAGCTATTATGGTGATGCTTCTACTTATAAACCACGTAAAGTTTTAGGTATAGCACTTAAAGATTTTGATGGTGAAGATATGGTTGCAAATAAAGGCAGCATAGAAAAAGACGGCAGCAAAGATGTAGTGCTTTCATTAAGTGTATCTGCCCGTGGTAGAAATCTTGAACAGATAGAAGTTATTGCAGATGCAGATACAAGAAGAATATGGAATACATATAGTGGTGATATATATCCAGCTGTTGCAGTGCTGCAAAACGGCGGGATTTTAAATGAAGATGATTCTTCAATTAATATACCATTAAAATCAGATGATGAAATATTTGATTTATATTTATATAAAGGTTCATTAAAAGAAGAAAATATTAATAAAATTACAGTTAAAGCTATTATAGACGGCAAACTTTATGAAAACTTTATATTATTAAAATAGGATTACTTATGACATTATATGAAACATTAAAAAATAACTTATTTATTATGGCAGGTCCATGTGTTATAGAAAGTAAAGAAATATGTTTTGAAATAGCAGAACGGGCAAAATCAGCAGCAGAAAAATATGGCTTTACATACATATTTAAAGCATCATTTGATAAGGCAAATAGAACTTCTGCTTCCAGCTTTCGCGGCACAGGGCTTGATAAAGGTTTAGAAATATTAAATGCTGTTAAAGAAAGGTATAATGTGCCAATAGTTACAGATATTCATGAAAGTTATCAAGCAGAACCTGTAAGCAGAGTATGTGATATAATCCAAATCCCAGCTTTTTTATGCAGGCAGACTGACTTACTTTTAGCAGCTGCTGCAACAAAAAAAATTGTAAATATTAAAAAAGCTCAATTTTTAAGCGGTATAGATATGAAATATCCACTTGAAAAAGTATATTCTGCTGATAATCAGCAGGTAATGCTTACAGAAAGGGGCACAATGTTTGGCTATGGTAATCTTGTGGTAGATTTTCGCAACCTTATAGATATGCAGCAGTTTAAAGTTCCAGTTATTATGGATTTAACTCACTCTACACAAAAACCGGGAGCCTTAGATGGTAAAAGCGGCGGCAATCCAGAATATGCACCTTATCTAGCAGCTGCTGCCAGTGCATGTGGTATTAAAGGCTTTTTTGCAGAAACTCACCCAGAGCCTGCAAAAGCATTATCTGACGGGGCAAATATGGTTAGTCTTAATGATTTTCCAAAGCTCCTTGAAAATATTAAAAAACATAGTATATAGTTGGAGAATAGAATGGGCGAAAGGTTTAAAAAGTTTTCTAGATATTTTGGTGGCGAATATATGAAATACTGGTATATTGCTTTTGCAATCACAGTATTATTAATGCTTGCTTTTTCTATTGCTGATGCAAAAGTAGATAAATTTAAGTTTACAGAATATAATGAAGATGGTTCTATTAAGTCTGAGCAAATAATTTCAAAAGAAGAAGTAGAATTAAGAGCTCGTTCAGCAAACTCTCGTTCAATAGTGCCAGAAAAAATATTTTAAATAATAATTTAATAATTAACCATAAATTATACTGTCATTTTTTAATGGCAGTATTTTTTTACAAAGGTTTATATGGCAGTTCTTCTATCAGTTATTTTTTTATCATTTATAGGTCTAGGTCTACCTGATACAATACTTGGCAGTATATGGCCTGTTATCCAAAAGGATATTAATGCACCCATATACAGTGCAGGTATTATCACACTAATTGTGCAGGCTGGAACTGTTTTATCAAGCCTTTTCAGCTCAAAACTTGTATATAAATATTCAACTCAAATGGTAACATTTTTCAGCATACTTTTAACATCATCAGCATTAATTATATTTGCTTTTTCATATAATGTATGGTTTCTTTTTGCAGCAGCTGTTCCATTAGGGCTTGGTGCTGGCAGTGTTGATGCAGCACTTAATGGATATGTTGCCAATAATTTTAAATCAAATATAATGAATTTTTTACATGGTTTTTGGGGAGTAGGGGCATTTTTAGGGCCTTTTACAATGAGTTTTTTCATTAAATCAGATTACGGCTGGCGGTCAGGTTATATTTTTACTGCCATGGTGCTTTTATTTATTGCTTTAACTGTATTTTTATCAAGAAAAATATGGGGTAGTAAAAATAACAACAGCAGTAATGAAAAAACATATATCTCAAATAAAGAAGCATTAAAAATACCATTAGTTAAATCTGCACTGGTTACTTTTTCTTTTTTCAGCTATATAGAGCTTACAACAGGTCTTTGGATAAGCAGTTATTTTGTTTACGGCTTAGGTATTTCAAGCTATTATGCTGCCTTGATTACAGCTGTATTTTATGGCTCAATCACAGCAGGGAGAATAATTACAGGGCTTTTTTCTAATAATTTTGAAAATTATAAAATAATAAGGGTTGGTGAACTTGCTATTATTACTGGCTGTTTTATCATGATATTTGGTAATATGTATTTAGCAGTTGCAGGTGCATTTATTATAGGTATTGGCTCATCGCCAGTATATCCTGCTATGCTTCATGAAACACCAAGAAGGTTTGGAGAAAGTGCATCACTAACAGTTATGGGGCTTCAAATGTCAGTATCATATACAGGTGGAGCGATTGCACCGCTTATATTTGGAATGCTGGCAGATAAATTTTCATTTAATCTTCTGCCATATTACATATTATTTGGTGCTTTAATTATTTTTATTTCATCAGAATATTTAAATCATAATCTGCAAAAATATAAGCCTACAAAATAACTGGTTTATTAATGGCAGTATCAGGAGTAATTCCGCCTTTTAATACACTTATAACAGATTCAGCACAGCTTATTGCCATATTCTCTTTTGTAGCTTGTGTAGAACTGCCTAAATGCGGAGAAAGCACAATATTATCAAGTTTTTTTAAATCTTCATTTATTTCTGGCTCATATTCATATACATCAAGCCCGGCTGCATAAATTATCTTATCAGCAAGTGCAGTAGCCAAATCACTTTCCCTAATAATAGGACCTCTGCCAATATTAACTAAAACAGCTGTTTTTTTCATTTTTTTAAATTCTTTTAAGGAAAAAATATGTCTTGTTTCAATTGTAAGCGGTGCAGTAATAATCAAAAAATCAGACCATTCTAAAAGCTCATCAAATGTTGCATAAGTTGCCCCAAAAATTAATTCTGCCTGCTTATCCCTGTGCCTGTTATGGTATATAATATCCATAGAAAACCCAGTTGCTATCTTTGCAACAGCCTGACCAATATTACCCATGCCAAATATACCTAATGTTTTTTTATAAAAATCAAGCCCAGTCATTAAACTATGGTTGGTATTTCCTGAAAATCTGCCAGTTCTTGCATATTTATCAGCTTCTGTAATATGGCGGGCAGCACTCATTAATAAAGCAAACCCAAGTTCTGCTGTGCTCTGGGTTAAAATATGCTTTGTTGTGCATATAGTTATACCTCTGTGGG
>CAMEZN010000216.1 GCA_945947845.1 uncultured Mucispirillum sp.
TATCATTTACTTTTGCAACATATCCTAGTGTGTTACTTTTTTCACCAACACCCCATACAACAAATATTGTTGCAACAAATGCAATGATTACAAGCCATAAAACAATAGATAAAGCTTTACGATTATTTCTGATAGAACTTAACATAATATATTCCCTGTATTATTATATTGTAGAAGACCCGTCAGAGTAACTACGGCACACCACTATAACAGCTACCGTTGCTTTCTTCCGAACCTGGCGGGGTTCACCGCACAGCGATTGCATAGCCCCTGACGAGTCATCATGCACCCCTTTATAGTAAGGGGTGAGACTTTGTAAAAACAGATTATTTTTTATCAATAATATTATATATTGTCAAATAAAAAATATAATATTAATAAAAAAAATGTAATTTTCAGTTAAAAATTATATTTTGAAATATTTAAACAGAGTTATAAAAAATAGAAAAAAATACTTATTAATGTATTATTTAAAAGTGCTGTAAAGAACATAATGTTGTATTTATAAGAATAGTAAGATTAACTTTTTAATAATAATATTAATATTTTAAGCAAAAGAATAAAAAAATAATACTTTATGAAAATTTTACTTGATTATATCTGTAAAATGGTTTATTTTAATCATAGAACAATATTTGATTTGTTTTATAAAATTATTTTTGGAGGTCCATTATGGCTGAACACAAACGCAAAAAACTGCTGTGGGCTATTCTTATTGGTCTTATACTTGGCGGTATTATAGGTGCTATATTTGCATATATACCTGAGGCTGTTAAATTAACACCTGATGAAGTAAAAGCTTTGGATAAGATAGAACTTGTTACAAATAGCAGCAGCCCTGTGTTTCTTAACAAAGACGGCGATTATATGAAATATACTTTTAAGCATTATGCATTAATAGCTGCCTCTCCCTTGGGAGATTTGTTCATAAGACTTTTAAAAATGATTGTTACACCTGTTATTATTTTTACATTAATTTCTGGTGTTGCAAGTATTTCTCCGGGAAGGCTTGGTAAAGTAGGGGTTAAGATAATTGTTTTCTATATGCTTACATCAGTAATGGCTATTATTGTTGGTTTAGTTGTAGGTAATATTATGCAGCCGGGGCAGGGTATAGTATTAGCAGAAACTACACAGACTATTGAGGCGAAAACGGCTCCATCATTAGTATCAATTCTTCTTGCTATTGTCCCAACTAATCCATTTGAATCTATTGCAAAAGGTGATGTGCTTCCTATTATTTTCTTTTCAATCTTTTTTGGTATTGCACTTGCATTTGCAAGAGACAGCAAAGATAATAAAGTAAAAGAAAGTGCAGATATAGTTTATAAATTCTTTGACGGCTGTGCACAAGTTATTTTTAAAGTAGTTGGCTGGGTAATGCTTTATGCTCCTATTGGTGTATTTTTCCTTATATTCCAAGTGTTTGCAAAACAAGGTGCAGAAGCATTTGGTCCACTTCTTCATGTTACAGTTGCAGTATACATTGGTTTAGCTCTGCAAATGTTTGTGGTATATATGCTTATTTGTGCAGCTTTCAAAATAAACCCTGTTCAGTTCTTGAAAAAAGTATATGAACCTTGGCTTACTGCTTTTGTTACTCGTTCTTCTGGCGGCACACTGCCAGTATCAATGGATACAGCAGAAAGGAAAATGGGTGTATCAAAAGGTGTTTATTCATTTACACTGCCGCTTGGTGCAACTATAAATATGGACGGAACAACAATCTATCTTGGTGTTTGTGCCATATTTATTGCTAATGCAGTAGGTATGCCTCTTGATGCAAGCCAGCAGATGACAGTAATCATCACAGCAGTATTAGCATCTATTGGAACAGCAGGTGTTCCAGGTGCTGGTGCAATTATGCTGATTATGGTTATGAATTCAGTAAGTCTTGATGTTACACAGGGTAATGTTAAATTAGCTTATGCTATGATACTTGGTATAGATGCTCTGCTTGATATGGGTAGAACTTCTATGAATATTGTTGGCGACCTTTGCGGCACATGTGTGGTTGCAAAATTAGAAGATGAAATGGACCCGGCATTCTGGACAACTGAAAAATAATTTATGATATTTATAAATTAAATATTCAACAAGTTTATCCGCAGTTTATGCTGCGGATAAATTTTTTATTTACAAAGAGGATTTTATGAAAACATTAGGCATTATAGGTGGAATGGGGCCTGCTGCAACTATTGATTTATATAAAAAAATTGTAGAACAGACACCTGCCGAAAAAGACCAAGACCATATTCATGTAATCATAGACAGCTACCCGCAAATTGAAGATAGAACTGCATATATACTCCATGGTGGAAAAAACCCTGCACCAAAGCTTATAGAAAGTGCAAAACGATTAGAAGCAGCAGGAGCAGATGCTCTTATTATGCCATGTAATACAGCCCATTATTTTGCAAAGGATATAGAAAATGCAGTTTATATTCCATTAATACATATTGTGAAATGCAGTGCTGAGGCTATTAAAAAACAGTATCCTTATACTAAAAAAATAGGGCTTATAGCAACAACTGGCACAGTAAAAGCAGGAGTATATAGAGATATTCTTAAAATGTATGATTTAGAGACTATTGAACTGCCTGAGCATATAGAAAATAACATAATGGAATGTATTTATAAAGGAGTCAAAGCGGGCAGGACAGAAGAATATAGTAAATTATTTCAGCAGTGTGTTGATGAAATAGCAGATTTAGGTGCAGAACTGTTAATTGAAGGCTGCACAGAAATACCACTGCTTATGCCATACATAAAAACAAATCTGCCAGCAATTGATGCAACATATGAATTGGCAAAGGCTGCTGTGAAATATGCTTTGACTAAATAAAGAAATAGTGATATTTTTAACAAAATAATAAAACACAGGAGTTTATTTGTATGGCAAATCAATTAAAATACTGCACAGAATGTGGTAAAGAAATTTCCTCAGAAGCTGTTGTATGCCCCCACTGTGGTGTTCAGTTAAAACCATTATCATTTGGTAAAGGAAAAAACAGGTTTGTTGCTGCCTTATTAGCATTCATATTAGGGGGCTTCGGTATCCAGTGGTTTTATTTAGGCAGAAAAATGTATGGTATTTTATCAATATTATTTTTCTGGACAGGGGTGCCTGCTGTCATTTCACTTATACATTTTATTCTTCTTCTTATTTCAAGTGATGATAGCTTTAATGCAAAATATAACTAGGGCAGCTGATTATGTCGCAGGATAGGAAATACTGCACTAGCTGCGGTGCTCAGATTGCAGCAAAAGCCATAATATGCCCTAAATGTGGAGTGCCTGTTAAAAATCTTACATTAACTTATTTATCCCAGAAAAACAGAATAATTGCAGCTATTTTATCACTTATATTTGGTATATTCGGTATCCAGTGGTTTTATCTAGGCAGAAATAAGTATGGTATTTTATCAGTTATTTTTTTCTGGACATTAATTCCTTTTATTATTTCATGCTTATTTGGTGTAAAACTACTTTTAATGAGTGATGAGGATTTCAATCTGCTATACTGCTGAAAAATATCATATTTAATTGTATAGCAGTGATATATTTAAAATTTAATATATATTTTTATAAGTTATTATTTTAACTAATTAGTCAGTGGGTTATAATACTCTTTTTAAAATCTATTAAAAAGAAAAGGTATATAATCCACTGACTTTTTTTATGAAAATTAAATTAATACTACATAAAAAAGAACTGCAAAAAACTGCAATACTGTTCCTGCAAGCACAAAAAGATGCCATATAGCATGGTTGAATGGAAGAGATTTCCATTTATAAAATATCACTCCTATTGTGTATGAAAGACCGCCAAGCACTACAAGTATAATGCCGCCAGTCTCTACATTTTTAACAAAAGGGTATATTGCAATAATAATTATCCAGCCCATAGCAAGATATATTATTGTGGAAACTTTTCTTAACTTATTGCCATATATTATTTTTAAAACAGTTCC
>CAMEZN010000217.1 GCA_945947845.1 uncultured Mucispirillum sp.
AAAATCACAGAAATTCGCGGGAGGATTGCGGCTATTTTTACAAAAATGTAAAATGATGATAATATCAAAAAAGTATAGAAGAAGTAAGACTATTTATATATGATTACAGGGTCAATTATTGTTTTAAGTGGAGAATTTTTTATAATAAAATCGGTATAAGCTTCTTTATCTGTCATATTTAATTTTACAGCAGCTAATGAGTTATTTTTAAAAACTTCATTATTTTCATATAGATATGATGATACTGCTATTTTATATATTTTATTATCATCAATATCTGCTATCTGGTTATTATTAAGAGTTACTTTTTTTTCTGTAAGTGTATAGTTATCAGCATTATATTTAAAGGACATACCATACATACATGGAAAAGAATTAACATCATTTAAGTTTAAAAAGTTAGTAATAGATGTTTCTACATATTTTACTATATCTTTTCCATAAACATCAAGCACATATAAGTCATTAGAATACGGAGCTGCCTGATTAATAAGTCCGTAAGTGATTATTCCTTTTGGTATATTTATTCTCAAAGCTCCTGTATTAATAAATGCAGCATCAACAGGATAATTTAAAGAATAGGCAGTATTATATAATGCTTTTGAAAGAACTGAGCCAAGTGATGAAGCATAATGGTCATTGTAATCATAATCTGGGTTGACTTTTAATGTATATAAGTCATCAAGAGTTTCACCAACAGGTTTA
This sequence comes from uncultured Mucispirillum sp., assembly GCA_945947845.1. GTDB lineage: Bacteria > Chrysiogenota > Deferribacteres > Deferribacterales > Mucispirillaceae > Mucispirillum. The sequence continues at coordinate 706 of CAMEZN010000217.1, forward strand.
TTTATATCAATAGAAATACTGCTGTATATATTTTCAATTTCAGTAAGAGCTTCTGTATTTTCTCCAATTAGAAGAATATTATTATATTTACTAATTTCATTATTTAATGATACATTATCAAAAGGGTTAAAAAGCATTTTAGGTCTGCTTTCATTAACTATCATTTGCCCTTCTGTGTTAAATTCAGCTTTAATATTTCCCAGTATAAGCCCTTGATAGCCTGCTGTAACTATGTATGATGAACCGCTATTTACTTGTATAGGATAATTTTTATCATAACTTTTTATATTAATTGCAGAGTAATCACCTAAAATTGTATGAGAATGACCGCCTATAATTAAATCAATATCCGGCACCATTTCAGCAAGCAGTTTATCCTGCTCTATACCAAGGTGGGTAACAGCAATAATTTTATTTATGCCTTTACTTTTCAGCTGGTTTACTATTTCTTTTGCTGTTTCATAAGGGTCTGAAATATGCACACCTTTTATATTGTTCATACCAGATTCATTAGTTGTAAGTCCTAAGTATGCGACTTTATTGTTTCCATATTCTTTTATAATGTATGGTTTTATTTCTTTTTGGATAGTTTCATTATCAAAGACTGCATTTGCAAGCACAATATCAAAAGAACAGTTATCTCTGCCTTGAATAATATAATTAAAAAAAGTATTTAAAACACCAGTATCAGTTTCATAAAGTTCATGGTTGCCAAGTGTAATTATATCAGGAGAAGTTCTACACAGCATATCATAGTCATATCTGCCATTTGTATATGTGAAAAGGGGATAACCCTGCTGGAAAATATCGCCTGCGAAAATAATTTCAGTATATAAATGTTTTTCAACAGTGTTAAGTGCTTGAATCAGCCTAGGATATCCGCCAGCCTTTGCTTTAAATGTGGTATTATCTGGTAAAGTAATTTCTGAATCAAAGGTAACTGATGAATGTATATCATTAAAGTGATAAATATTTAATGAAAGATTACTATTCTGTAATGAGCCTGTATTTTCTTGACTGCAACTGCAACCAAGAAAAAAAGATAATAAAGCAACACCAAATAGTAATTTATTCATAGTTTTTTTATCCTAAGATACTATTTTTTTCTAATTTATAACCTGCTAAAAAACTTTTTGTATCCATTCTTTTTTTACCTTCAAGCTGCAATTCAAATATTTTTAAAGCATTTGTGCCGCATGCAACAGTAATGGAGTCTTTTTCAATATTTATTACTGTTCCGGCAGCAGCATTATGGTTTATTTCTGCCACATCACTTTTAAAAATTTTAATCTTTTTACCGTCAAGCATAGAATAACTTGCAGGCCATGGGGTAAATGCTCTAATCATTCTTTCAATATGCACAGCACTATCTTCCCAATTGATTAGCCCCATTTCTTTATTCATCATTGGTGCTTTTGTAGCTTTTTCATTATCCTGTTTAACTGGCACAATATTTTCAAATTCATTTAATGTTTTAATAAGCAGTTGTGCACCAGTAACTGCAAGTTCATCGGCTAATTCACCTGCATTTTTTTTAAGAACAGGAGTTTTGGCTGTTAAAAGAATATCACCTGTATCCATGCCTGAATCCATAAGCATAGTATTAACCCCAGTTTCTTCTTCACCATTCATAATAGCCCAGTTTACAGGTGCTGGCCCTCTGTATTTTGGTAGTAAAGAAAAATGCACATTAACAGGTGCAATCTTAGGAATATCTAATATTTCCTGCGGAAGTATTTTCCCATAAGCTGCAACAGCGAAAAAATCAGGTGATATACTTTTAAGTTTTTCCATAACTTCAAGATTATTTTTGATTTTTTCAGGCTGATACACTTCTAAACCAGCAGTTAAGGCATATTCTTTGACAGGTGGAAACTGCACAGCCTGCCCTCTGCCTTTTGGCTTATCTGGCTGAGTAATAACTAATGGAATATCAAATCCATTTTCAACTAATGCTTTTAATGATGGAACTGCAATTTCAGGAGTCCCCATAAATACTATTTTTTTCATAAGTATAGATTATATATTAAGTTAATAAATTAGCAAGAAAAAAATATATCATTTTATATAAATATTAAAATAATATTATTTTTTATGAATAAGTTAATATAAATAATATTTTTAAAAAATTACTTGATATTAGCATAGATTTTTTGTTTAATATAAGGAAATAAATATTTGGAAGTGTAATATGTCTATTATAAATAAATTAAGGATTAATGCTGCACAGAAAAATAAATCAATTATTTTTGCAGACGGAAATGATGAAAGAACTATAAAGGCAGCTTATGAGCTTGTATCAAATAATCTTTGCAGACCTTCATTAATAGGGGATAAAGAGTATATTATGCCTTTATATTCTAAACTAAATCCTGAAAGTGATATTGAAATTATTGATATAAATGATAAGGCATATTTAGAGAGACTTGCTGTTCATTATTATGAGAAACGCAAATCAAAAGGCGAAACAATGGAAAGTGCTTTGGAAGCAGTTAAACGACCATGCTATTTTGGTGCTGCTGCTGTTGACTGCTCTCTTTTTGACGGCTGTGTAGCAGGTTCTGTTTCTTCTAGTGCAGAGGTCCTTCGTGGTGCATTAAGGGGTATTGGCATGAAAAAAGGAATGTCAAAAATCTCTTCATTTATTATTCTTGAAACACCTATAAAAGAATATGGTGATAATGGAACATTTTTTATGGCAGATATTGCTATAAACCCATATCCAGATAGTATTACATTGGCAGATATTGCAGTATCAACAGCAGATTCTTATAAATTATTAATGGGTGAAGATGCTCGTGTTGCAATGCTTTCTTTTTCTACACTAGGCAGTGCAGAGGGGGAAAGTGTTGATAAAGTTAGGGAAGCATTAAAAATAGTTAAGGAAAACCGTCCTGATATTTCAGCAGACGGTGAAATACAGTTTGATGCAGCTTTAATAGAAGAAGTTGGTAAAAGAAAAGCACCTGAAAGTAAGGTGGCAGGCAGGGCAAATGTATTTATTTTTCCTAACCTTGATGCTGGAAATATTGGTTACAAGATTACTGAGAGAATGTGTAAAGGAGCAACTGCAACAGGTCCTATATTACAGGGGCTTGCAAAACCTATGAATGATTTATCAAGAGGTTGTTCATATATGGATATAGTTAATACTGCTCTTGTAACAATATTTCAGTCAGAGAATAATTAGATGATAACTATATTGCTTTTACTGCTGCTTGGGGTGATTGTTGGTAT
>CAMEZN010000218.1 GCA_945947845.1 uncultured Mucispirillum sp.
GTTGAAAAAGATGAGCTTAGAAAATCATATAAAATAACAGATAAAAATAAATATCTATCAGGCAGTGCAGATTTGACAATATCATTTATAATATATACACTTTTAATCAGTCAGGCAGAAGGAAACACTAAAATTATGCTGCAAAAAGCATTTGATAGCTTGAAAATGGCTCTTGACTTTAAAAATGTATAATTCTTCAATCTTTTATTGAATTTTACTAAGTTTTATAATAACATACTAACTAAGTTTACATAAAAACGAGGATAGAATGGGACTATTTGATTTTTTCAAAAAAGATAAACAAAGTGAAGACAATCTTAAAAAAGGTATGAAAAAAACTTCTGGTAAATTCCGTGAAGGGCTCTCATCAATATTTTTAGGAAGAAAAACTATTGATGATGATTTATTAGAAGAGTTAGAAGAATTTCTTATTACAGCAGATATTGGGCCGCAGGCTGCTGATATGATTATAGAAAAAGTCCGTAATGACTATACTCGCGGCACATTAAAAGATTCTGAACGTCTTCTTGATGCTTTAAAGCAGACATTAATTGAGCTTTTAAGTGAATGTCAGGATTTTCAGGAAGATATGTCCTGTAAACCTTATGTGGTGCTTGTATCAGGTGTTAATGGTGCAGGTAAAACTACAAGTATTGCAAAGCTTGCAAATATGTATAAAAAAGCAGGTAAATCAGTTATGCTTGTAGCTGGTGATACATTCAGGGCTGCTGCTGCTGACCAGCTTGCTGTATGGGGGCAAAGGCTTGATATTCCAGTTATTAGGCAGCCAGATGGAAGCGACCCTGCTGCTGTTATTCATGACGGCATAATGAGTGCAAAAGCAAAGAATATAGATGTTTTAATTGCAGATACAGCAGGCAGACTTCATACAAAACATAATCTTATGCAGGAACTTATAAAAATATACAAAGTTGCAGAAAAAGCTCTTGGCTATCCTGTGCAGGAAAGTTTAATTGTGCTTGATGCTACAAGCGGGCAGAATGCTTTAACACAAGCAAAAATGTTTAAAGATGCAGTAAATATCAATGGTGTAGTGCTGACTAAACTTGACGGCACTGCAAAAGGCGGTGTTGCTGTCCGTGTTGTCAGCGAATTACAACTACCTGTTCGCTATATTGGATTTGGTGAAGGCATAGACGACCTGCGGCCATTTAATGCAGAAAGTTTTGTAGAAGCTATGTTTGATAATGATAAATAAAATTATGCAGGGTATGAGTATGAAAAAAATATATACATTATTTATATTTTTAGTATTATTTTCTGCATGCAGCAAAGGAAAAGAATTTAATGAAAATAATATTTCAGCAAGAGAAAATATTGTATTTGATAATATAAGCAGCAGGCTGGATTATAAAAATGCAGGCAGAGTATCATATAATAAAAATATGGAGTATGCTGCTTTGCTTGATATTTCAAAAGAAGCAGATTTTGAGAAATATTTTGTTAAATATAATGTTAATACAGAATATGATTTTCCAGATATGCCTTATGCTTTAAGAGCAGTAGAGTTTTTAGAAAAAGGCTCATCATTAGATGAAGCTTATAAACATATAGCAGTATATTATATAAATAGAGACAATTTAGGGATATTTAATTTTGACGAGTATCTTCTGCCATACAGCGAAAATGTGAATAATGATAATATATCAGATGTGCAAAGCATGTATATAAAAGGCACAGAAGCTGCAAGGCAGATAAATTTATCACTTTTAAAAGCCAGAAATATGATAATTTATGCTCTTGATAACCAGATGAAAGAAGCAAATGATAAAGTTAAAGCTCAGGCACATTTAATGACAGCCATATCTTATCTTGCTCAGGACAGGCTTTATAATATTTTAGAAATTAAAAAACATGCAGCACTATGGAAAGAACTTGGCGGTGTAGATGTTGATATTTTTGATAAAAAAGATAATAAAGAGCTAACAGCCTTATTAACTTATGTTGCTTATAATGAAAATACTGGTGTTGTTGAGCTTATAAATGATGGTATAAAAAAAGATTTTTTACAGGCTGCATTTTCAAAAGGCGGAATATATAATTATTTAAATGACGGATTTTATATGCCTGTCGGCATGGCTTTAAGGCAGTCAAAGTATGCTGTAAATCCATTTTATATGGAGTATGAAACATACAGAGATACTGTTTCTATGATGAAGATAATTGTAAGCGGTAAAGAGAATGATGAAAATGATAAAATAGCAGACTATGATATACAGAATAATTTTGATACATTATATGATAATGAAGTTTTCATTCTTCCTTTAAATGGTGCTGTTTATACTATTGAAGTTAAAGATGGAAATGCAGTGAAAGTAGAGTTTAGAAATCCTGCTTATTTTGATGTTAGTTATGCTAATTATCTTTATAATGATGCAGCAAAGCAGAAAGGACTGCCTAAAATAGTAAGTGAATATGAGTATAATTTTATACAGACAGATTATCTTGTGAATGAGAATGGAAAATTAAATATTATATGGAACGGCACAATTAGAAACCAGATGCCAGATGAAAGAAAATTATTTACTTTTAAAGGTGTTATAGACTGCCTTAATAATCAGGATAATATAGAGAAATTAGAAAAAATATGCAGCAGCAGAGAAAATATGATAAAAGCAAAATATTTATATAAAAACAGGTGCGGAACTAAACAGGACTGCACAATTACAAGCAGTGATATATCATTATAGATGATTAGGAGTATAATATGAGAAATATATTTATGATATTTTTGTTTATTTTAATAAGTAATACAGCATTTGCACAAAAGATTAGCACTATATTATATGAATCTGAAAAACTTATAAATGATATTAATGATATTGAAATTAAAAGTATTGATGATGTAGATTTTTGGTTATCAGATTGTGTTGGATATGCATATGTTAACAAAACATATTCAATAAAAAAATATCCATTTAAAAATATATACAGTGATAAAGAGCTTGCAGATATAGGTTTTAAATATGCAGAAAATAATAAAAACAGGCTGGCCTGTTCTGATACATTTATTAATGGAGATATAAAAAGCAGATTATTTTTCCAAGATTTTGATAAATATTTAAAATTAGACAGCCAGCTTGAAAAAATCATTAAAATATTAGAAAACTATCTTACGGAAAATACAGACGAATCTGGTAAAACACTATTTCTCATCAGCTATCTTTATTTCTTAAAAGATATGTTTTATAATTATGATAAAATATCTTATTATTTTAATCAATTTTTAGCAGTAAATGGTGAGACAGCAATAGAAGATTTATCAGAAGATTTAGAATTTATAGCAGAAATGATTGCAGATATTACTAAAATGAAATTTGATAATGTTGTAGATTTTTATAATTATGCAGTAGAGAATGGATATATAGATGATATATTAATGACTGCTGGTTATGCTGATATTTATAATGACGGGTTTTATCATAATTTTGCAGTATTAAAAAATAATGCTCACTCTATTTTAGTAATAGATGAAGCAAAATTAAGCACTGATAATGAAAATCTATATACAAATCTTTATTATAAACTTTTTGGTGATAATAACAGCGATAACCCTAAAAAATATGAGCCAGAGCACTGCACAGATTATGTTTATCAGGGCAACCTGTATGTGCTGCCGTTTAATAAAAAATATTATTTGGTAAATACATCAGAAGTGGAAAATAATATAAAAACAATATCTATAAAAAATCCTGCATATTTTAATGTAAATTATGGTAAAAATTATAATATTGCAGGAATATTTAAAGATGATAAAAAGGCAAAAGCTTTGTATGGAGTTTCCCAAATGGGTAAATTTTCATATAAAGATAATATTATCTATGAAGTCAAATATGATAAAGAGCCGCAGTCGCCTGCTGGTGATGTAGACACATTAGCTAATATGTATGATTACAGTAAACCGTT
>CAMEZN010000219.1 GCA_945947845.1 uncultured Mucispirillum sp.
GCTTGAAATTCCAAACTCTGAAATAAAAAATATAGAATATCTTACAAGACTGCCAATGCTAAATACTTTAAATTTAAGCGGAAACCATATTACTGATTTAACATATTTTCCATATATGTATCCACTTTATCAACTTATCTTAAACTATCAAGGTCCAGAATACATTACTAATATTACACCATTAATGTATATGCCTACAAGTTTACAGCATTTATCATTACAAGGAAATAGAATATCAGATATTACTGCTCTTACATCTTTAAGGGGTTTAAAATATCTATCTATTAGAGATAACAGAATTACAAGTATAGCAGCTCTTGATAATATGACAATGCTTTCTGGTATTGATATGTCTATTAATGCTATTACTGATATTACTCCGTTTGAAAAAAATTATTCATTAAACACAATTATTGCAGACCATAATAAAATATCATCATTAGAACCTTTAAGAAACCTGAATAAACTAGGTGAAGTATCATTTAAACATAACTATATTTCTGATATTTCACCAGTATCAGATAAAACATATTTAAAAAGCATGATTTTTGATTTTAACAGCATTACAGATGTTACACCATTAAAAGATATTAAGGTAAATACATATATATTATCATTAAGATTTACATATAACTGTATACCAGAAGCAAATTACAGGCAGATAAGGTATTTATATAATATCCAAGATGTTCATTTTGAAAATCAGTGTGTAAATTATCCGCCTGATAATGTTTTTATTGACGGAGAAAATATTGTAAATGTTGATATGATAACAGGTGAAGTATGGGAAAACCCACTTGACAATAATACAGATAATATGACAATGCCGGGAGAAAAAGATATTACAATGGGAACAGGCTGTTCTATTATTAATGGTAAATCAACAGCAGGCGATATTGTGATTATTCTAGCTTTTATTCTCTTAGCATATAAGATATTAAACTTTGCAGTCTGGAAAAGAAAATTATGATTTTAATAGTTAATGTTTCAGAAGAATATTATAATATTACAAAAAACCAAAATATTTTTGGAAAAGAATTATTAAAAGATGAAGGCTTTATTCATGCAAGCAGTATAGAGCAGTTTCCGCTTATTATACCACGACTTGAAAAAAAAGGTGGTGGTTTTATGGTGCTTTTTATTGATACAGATAAATTATCTGCTAATATTAAATGGGAATACTCTAAATCATTAAATCAAGATTTCCCGCATATTTATGGTGAAATAAATAAAGATGTAGTAGTTAATGCTGTTAAATTATCAGATTATAAAAATACTCTATAAATAATACATTATAAAATATATTTTTATTTATATATTAATAATAAATATTTTTAATACTTAAAAATAAATAATACTTTTAATTTAATTTATCATAAATATTTAAAGTATAGGGCAAAATTTTATATAATTTTACCCTATACATAAATTTTTGAAAAATACTCTAAATTAAGCCTGCTGTTCAGATTTATCTGCAAGTCCCATAAGTTTATTTTTTAAATCTTCTTCTATTTTATTTAATTCAAGCTCTGCCTGTTTCCTGCCCTGCCTGCCTTCTTCTTGGATTTTTAATACTTCATCAAGAGTAGAGATAAGGTTTGCATTTGTTGTTTTCAATGTTTCTATATCAACAATTCCCCTTTCTACTTCCCTTGCTGTTTCTACTGTTGCCATTTTTAAAGTTTCCGCATTTTGAGTAAGCAGTTTATTTGTCATATCAGTAACTTCTCTATGAGCTTTTGCGGCATCTTGTGAATGAGTAATACCAAGAGCTAATACCATCTGACTTTTCCATAATGGGATAGTATTTACCATTGTAGATTGTATCTTTTCGCTCATTTGTATGTCATTGCTTTGTATAAGCCTTATTTGCGGCCCCATTTGTAAAGATATAGTTCTAGTCAGCTCTAAATCATGGATTTTCTTTTCAAACCTGCTGTATAAATCAAGCAAATCTTTCACAGCCTGAGCATCTTCTGGAAGTCCTGATTTCTGAGCTTTCTCTCTTAAATCCTGTAATTCATTATCTTGAATAGAAGCAAGTTTTTTCTTCCCTGCTTCTATATACATAGTTAACTCTCTAAAATATCCTTTGTTAAGTTCATAAAGTTTATCAAGCATAGCAACATCTTTTAATAATGTAACTTGATGTTTTTCCAGCACCTGCACAACCTTTTCTATATTTGCTTCTGCTTTTTCATAACTTGTTTTAAGAGCCATTACTTTATTAGCCCCTTTTTTAGCATTGCGTCTGAAAAAACTAAAAAAACCTTTATCTTCTTCCTTATCTATTTCAAAGCCTTTTAATTCTGTAATAACACTTGTTAAAGCTTCACCTACTGCACCTAAATCTTTTGATGAAACATTACCAAGGGCAGATTCTGAAAATTCTGCAACTTTTCTTTGAGCTGATGCTCCATAAGAAATAACTGTGCTTGTATTATGTATATCTATTGAAGCTGCATAATCCTCTATTTTTTTTAATTCTTCATCACTTAATGGTTCCATATCCATTTTAGGAGCAAGCTGGGAAGTTTGAGCTGCAATATCTTTATTAATATTTGCAACTGTCTGTTCTACTTCTGTAAGTGAATTTTCTTTTTTTTCGTCCATATCGCTATCCTTATATTTTATTTTTTCGTTTTAAATGTATCTCTATCTAAAAACCCTTCTCGTGCAAGCATCATTTTCAAAACCTGAATATCTGTTGAAACATCTATTGCATTATCATTATATAAATCTTCTAATACACCACTAAATGCTTCATATATTTTATCACATGCTGAAACAATATCATCTTTTGTTTTTTGTATATTAAAAGTATTTAAGCCTGATTTTTGCAGTTCTCTATATGATGCTGTTAATTTTAATGCAGAAGGCAGATGAAAATCCATAAGTTTTTTTACATCTTTTTCTTTTTCATTATGTTTTTCTAAATATTCTAATACCTGCCTGACTACTTTTCCTAACCTGTATAAACTAAAAGAAATATCTTGTGATTTAAATTCATTTTCTGCACTGCTTATTTCTACTAAATATTTTTTCCACTGGCTTATTGATGAGTTTTCCTGCACAGTTTCTTCGCTGCTGTTTTCTTCAACAGGGACTTCTATAATATCTTCTTCTTTTATATCATTTGTAAAAACAAGGTTATCAAAAGAATCAAAATGAGCATTAGGCATAATTCCAAGACGAGCCATTTTCTCAATATCTTTTTTAATATTTCTTTTTGAATCCATTAATATATCAGAAATATCCTGTAAAGAATGAGCACCTGACATATAAATATTATAATACTTTAATGCTCTAATAAAACGAGAAAATATTAAAAAACCAGCTATAAGCAAAGCTATACCCGGAAGTATACCAGATACAAGAAATATAATGTTGTTAAATGAAATAATAGAAAATATTATAAAAGCAAACCCAGCAAAAATAAGTATGACTGCTGCCATACTTGAAAGCCTGCCAAAAGCAGAACTTCCATCATCTATATTATACACCAGTGCACCCTGCCAACTTATTTATTTCATGTGATTTTAACATATATTTTTTAAAAAATCAAATATTAGAATAAGAAGAATACACTAATACAATTTTATATCTTAAATAAAATCATGATATATTGAACATATTTAAATACAGGAGTTATTTCACATATCCTTTCATTTTAATACTTGCTTTTAATGCTTCTAAACTTGATGATGTATTTAATGCCATATTATCGTAAAACTCTGATAATACAGTAGAAAAAGCATCAGTTATCATTTTTATTGTATCCATAAGTTCAAGTTTGATGGCTTCTTCATGCTTGCTTTTAAATTTACTTTTACTCATTTCATTATATGTTTTTAAATGGCTAAGCATTTCAGGAATATAATATTCTGAAGTTACACCCATTCCGTGAGAAAAAATAATC
>CAMEZN010000220.1 GCA_945947845.1 uncultured Mucispirillum sp.
TAATTTATCTAAAATAGATGCTGTTATTGCATCTTTTGCTTCATTTGATACAGATGTTGTGCGAATCTCTTTTGTAATAAACCTTTTTGGCATTTTATCAAAAAATGGTTTTAATTTTTTGATATTCATTTCATCTAAAACTTTTTCAAGCAGAAAAATATTTTCAACAGCATCATCTCGTGGTATACCGTCCAGCACATCAGTTGAAAACATATGAAGCGATGCTTCTATCTGAATATCTCTGTATCCTGTTTTTGCAACAAATTCTTTTATTGATGAAAAACCTGCAAGTGATGCCATTTTATTCATATTGGCAGTAATAGTCTCTTTCCATAAAGAATGACCTTTTCTGTGGAACTCTGTTGTGCCTTTCAGCTCTTTTTCTACATAGCTTTTTACACTTGATGTATACCTCGGGTCAACATAAATAATACTTGCAATTTTAATTATTTCATCTATTTTATCCTGCGATACATTTAACTCAGCTAATTTTTTCTTTAATGCAGGAACTGCTATCATAAGCTTATGACCTGCCAGTATAAATGCAAGGCCGTCTCCTAAATAATGACCTTCTCCATTTAAAGTCAATGCTTCTTTACCCTCAGTTATGGAACCCCTGTCTGCATCTAAATCAAATGAATGAACTCTAAAACCTTTATCTAATGCTGCTTGAAGCTGCGGAACCCTTTCAAGCATTTCTTTTCTTGTAGGGTCTGCAAGCAAATCACCTGCATTAACATTTATATCCTTACCTAATATTGTTAAATTTTCACCAAATATATCTTTAAATAATTCCACATATTGAACACCTGTGCCGCCAAATACATTGACTGCCACCATAGAATTATCTCGTTTAGAAAAATAATCTTTATAAATTTTTTTCATTTTTTCAAAATATATTTGTTTGCCTTCTGATGCTTTATCTATTATTTTACCCGGCTTAGTATTTCTTGGAGTAAAATTACCATTTGCTACCACATCATTCATCTGTCCAAGTAAATATGTATGGATACCCTGAGTGCCTATGCCAAATTTTGCACCATTTGTAGTTACTTCTACATGGCTTCTTGTTATCTGACAATGACCATTAGCAGATAACTGCTCCTGATTTTGATATACCTGCCCAGAAGATGATACACCAATATCGTATACATTAACACCCTGTGATGCAACTCCCTTTGCAAAAGATTCTGCCAATATCTTAGATGTAGGGCCGTTATCATAACCTACAACAACAGCATCACCCTCTTTCAAAGAAACCAATGCCTGTGGAGTGTTAAACACCATGCCAGCTGTTAACATTCCAGCTGTTTCCATAGCTTCCCGAGTTAATACAGCCTTTTCATTAAAAAAATCTCCCGGCTCACCAACATATGCTCTTATATCATATGATGTTTTCTTAAACAGCTTATTATTATTTTCTTTAACTTTCTTTGGAAATTCAAATGACATAGATTAGACCCCCTTGTATGCTCTGCATTATTTATCATAAATTATGAAAATAAATACTTCAAGCATTATCAGAAAAAAAATAAAAAAATCCCCTTATTTATATTATAACTTTATAAAATAAGGGGATTATTAAATATTTATCTAAATTTATAATTAATGACTGCATGTGCCATGGTGAGAACAACTGTGGCCTTCACCATGATGTGCTCCATGATGAGAACATACAGAACCACTTGATACAAGCTCTCCCTTTGCAAATAATAAAGCTGCATCATCTGGATTACCTGCTACACCTGTAATGACCTGTATTCCTCTTGCATTACACCCATTTACTGCACCAGCTCCCATTCCGCCTGCAATTACAACTTTTGCACCCTTAGATGCTATAAAATCTGGTAAAACACCATGACCAGCACCGGGACTTTGAATATTTTCTGATGATATTATTTTACCATCTTCTACTTCATAAAATGAAAAAGACGGACTATGACCAAAATGACCACATACTTGACCATTTTCTACTGCTATTGCTATTTTCATAAAACACCTCATTTATTTTGCTATAATACTATCTAAGATACCAGCTAAATTATCTATATCCACTTCTTCAACTTTACCTGCATCAACAAGTGATGCTATTTTTGGGTCTACTGGAATTTTTGCTGTAAGGGAAATCTTATGCTTTTTAGCAATCTTTTCTATATTACTTTCACCAAATATTTTTATTTCCTTTCCACAATCTGGACATTTTAAATAACTCATATTCTCAACAAGTGCTAATACAGGTATATCCATCATTGCTGCCATATTAACTGCCTTTTCTACAATCATGCCAACAAGTTCCTGCGGTGATGATACTATGATTATACCATCTACCGGAATAGACTGAAAAACTGTTAATGGCACATCACCAGTGCCCGGCGGCATATCTATAAACATTATATCTACATCTTTCCATATAACATCAGTCCAAAACTGCTTAACTACACCAGCTATTACTGGACCTCTCCATATAACAGGGTCTGTTTCATTATCTGCTATTAAATTTAAAGACATAATCTGTGTGCCTTTCTTACTTACTGACGGTACCATACCCTGCGGGCTTACTTTTGCCCTTTCATGTATACCAAATGATTTTGGGATAGATGGACCTGTAATATCAGCATCTAAAATGGCCGCTTTCAAACCTTTGCGCTGAGCCATAACTGCCATCAATGATGTTACTAAACTTTTACCAACTCCACCTTTGCCGCTGACTACACCTATTACCTTTTTTACACTGCTAAATTCATTAAGCTTTTCAAATAAGCTTTCTTCACTTCTATCACCACAGTCTTCACCGCAGCCACTGCAATTGTGTGAACAACTATCACTGCCCATATTTTGCTCCTTATGCTATTTTATTTATCTTTATTTAAAAATATACTGTTACAGCCACAAAAACTGCATGGCAGGTCTTTTTTATCACATATAGTATAATCACCACCATTAATCTCTAACGGCAGCCCTAACACTAATGCATCAGCAATCTTTTTACGAGCACTATTATAAACCTGTTGAACAGTTGTGCGTGCAACATTCATATATTTACTACAATCACTCTGTGAAAGACCTTCCCTGTCTATAAGCCTTACAGTTTCATACTCATCTACTGTCATAACTATAATTTCTCTGCTGCCATTATTACTGTCAGTTAATGGGGTAAATGTATTAACAACAGGCATACAGCATACTTTACGGCACTTTTTAGGGCGCGGCATATTATGGTAACCTCTTCATTATGCTCATTCTAAGCCTTCCACTATTTGTTTATACTACTCTTTTTTCAGATAATTGCAACCATTATTTATGGCATATGCCATAAACTTTTTATTTTTAACTATATATATTATTTTATTATTTTCTTAATTAATTTTTTTATGAATGAAAGCTTTCCGCTTAATACCTTGCCAGCGAACCTTCTTATCCAGCTTTGCTGCAAAATCTCTATTTTTATTACACTTTCATATTTCTTAACAAGTTCTTCAAGAGTCATTTCATTATTTCTTTCAAAAAGATAAGCATTAGGAGAAATATATCTTAAATCAATATGCAAATCCCTGAAATAACTGTGATTTGCAAATTTTTCACACCAATATTCCTTTGGCTGCACATTTACATGAGTAGGTTCATTAAAATCATTATCAGTTGATGAAAGAAGAATACGGTCTGAATATGATACCATCTTTTCAATAACCTTTAAACCATCATCTTCATAAAGATGCTCAATCATCTCTATACTAACAAGTAAATCATATTTTTTAGGAAAATCTGGCGGAAGCTCATCAAGAGCAGACATTGATTTTAAATAAGGCCTGATACTTTCATCTGCCTGACTAAGAGCATAGTCTGATATATCAATAACATATGCCTGCACTCTCCTTTTTCTTAATGAATAGACTAAATAACCAAATGCACAGCCCATA
>CAMEZN010000221.1 GCA_945947845.1 uncultured Mucispirillum sp.
AGATAAAAGTTATGCAACAACAGGTGTAATTTTTAACTTAAAATGCAGTTTTGGATACAGTGATAAAGTTACAGCCGGCAAAGATGATATGGCAGAGCTTATGCAAAATGCAAGAAAGCTCATAGATGAGGCTCAGACAGATGAGTAGAAGATATGCTTCATCTACCGCAAATGATTTAGCATATATATTAGCCCGCACAGAAAATGACCCTTTACTATTTGTGCAGGCAGCATTCCCATGGGGTAAAGATGAGCTGAAAAATCACAGTATATTAGACTGGCAGAAAGATGTGCTTATAAATTTAAGAGACGGAATCATAAGCCTAAGTGAAGCTGTGCAGATAGCAGTTTCATCAGGCCATGGAATAGGCAAAAGTGCGCTTGTTTCATGGCTAACTCTCTGGGCATTATCAACCAAAGCAAACACAAAGGGAGTGATAACTGCTAATACAGAACATCAGTTAAAAAGTAAAACATGGGCAGAACTTGCAAAATGGCACAGGCTTTCAATAGTTGAAAGTATGTTTGAAGTAAGTAAGACAGCTATTTTCAGCAGTGATGCTCGTTATGAAAAAACATGGCGGATAGATGCTATACCATGGAGTGAACACAGACCGGAAGCATTTGCAGGGCTTCACAATCAGGGTGGCAGAATATTAATAATTTTTGATGAGGCATCAGCAATTCCAGCATGTATTTGGGAGGTGGCAGAAGGTGCCTTGACAGATAAAGATACACAGATATTTTTTGTATGCTTTGGCAACCCAACAAGAAGCGACGGCAGGTTTTATGAATGTTTTGGCAGATTCAGGCACAGATGGATTACTAAAAAAGTAGACAGCCGCACAGTTCCCATAACAGATAAAAGACAGATAAATAAATGGGTGGAAGATTACGGTCTTGATAGTGATTTTGTAAAAGTGAGAGTATTGGGAGAGTTTCCATCTGGCGGCAGTGCTTCGCTTATAAAGCGAGATGATATTACATCTGCTGCTATGAGAAATTTAGAAGAAAATGTATATACTCATGCTCCACGGATACTGGGTGTAGATGTAGCACGGTTTGGAGAAGATAAAACAGTGATAGCAAGGCGGCAGGGATTAAAGCTTTACGACCTTAAAAAATACAGTTCTCTTGATACGATAGAAGTATCTGATGCAGTAATAAGAGAGATTAATGATTTTAAGCCTGATGGAGTATTTATTGATATGGGTGGAGTTGGAGCAGGAGTTTATGACAGGTTAAAATGGATGGGTTACAATGTAACTGGTGTAGATTTTGCAGGCAGGCCTGAACGAAAGGATAAATATATTAATAAACGGGCTGAAATGTGGTGCACTATGGCAGACTGGCTTAAAATGGCAGATATTCCAAATGATGCTGATTTAAAAGAGGATTTAGCAGGTCCAGAATATTATTTCAGGGGTGATAATGCACAAATTCTTTTAGAGAAGAAGCAGGATATGAAAAAACGGGGTCTTGCAAGCCCAGACTGTGCTGATGCATTAGCATTAACATTTGCAGGCAGTGTGCGGACAGATAGAAGGCAGCTGCCTTCTGCAATACTTAGATAGTTAAGGTATAAGGTTATGAAAGTAAAATTAGAAGATAAAGATATTTTAGAAATAATAAAAAAAGATAAAGAGCAGGCTTTAAGCTATTATAATCAGCACTTAAAGCCCAAATTTAAGAAATATTATGAGCTATATAATGGTGAAAAAATAGATACAAAAAAATACAGAATGCCTGAAAGTTCATTTATCAGCCGTGATGTATTAGTAACGATAAGGGCATTAATGCCAGATATTAATAAACTGCTTTTTTCATCAAATCCGGTGGAAGTAACAGCAAGGAATGGGGAAGATGAGGAAAAGGCTGCAAAAATGCAGGCTTTATTAAACTATCAGATAACAGCCCAAAACCCATATCATACTATATTTACAAGGCTTATGACAAATGCACTTATAACTGGCTGTACAGCTTTGAAAGTTTTATGGATAAAAGAATATGGTGAAAAAGAAATAGAAGAAATAGTAACAAGTGAAAAAATGCAGTCATTAATTAATGATGGATATCAGGTTTCATCAAGCCCAGTATATATAAATGGAATAGAGAAATACAGGGTGAAATATAAAGCATCATATATAAGTAAAAACCAGCCTGTATTTGAAGTGCTGCCTTATAATGAATTTTTGTTTGATGCCAGTGCATTATCGTTACAGGAAGCAGATTATATAATACATAGAAAGCTTGTAAATTATGACTATTTAGTCCGCAGGCAGAAAGAGGGTGTGTATAAAAACATATCAAAGATAAAAGATACAGTTTTTACTTATGAAGATGATGATATTTTAAATAAATCATTATATTCATCATACAGTGGCAAAAATAAAGCACGGAAGCTTTATATGCTGAATGAATACTGGGGCAGGATAGATATTGATAATGACGGGCTTTTAGAAGATGTAGTGATAACTTATTGTGGCAATCAGATATTATCAATAGAAGAAAATACATTTGGAATGTATCCGTTTTTTGTGTTTGCCCCATTTTTATCAATGGACAGCATAGTAGGCAGAGGGCTTGCAGAGCTTGCAGAAAATACCCAGATAATAAAGACAGCACTAATACGGGAGATATTGGAAAATACCCGCAGAAATAACAACAGAAAAATATTTTATAAAGTAGATGATTTATTAAATCCGTCTCAAATGGTTACAAGTGAACAGTATGTTGCAGTGCGGGATAGTGCAGATATAAATAATATTTTTGCACCAGAGCCTTTTGAAGTAATAAGTGAGAATTCATTTTCACTGGTGGAATATTTTGATAAGGAAAATCAAAAGGTAACAGGAGTAAGTGAAATGAAACATGGCTTGAAACAGTCTGTGGAAAGCCAGACAGCAACTGAGGCTGTTATAAAGTATGAATCAGCTAATTCACAGGTGCAGGCTATTGTTTTAAATTTTGCTGAAAGTTTGAAGGATACATATAGATTTTTAGTTTATCAAAACCAGCGGTTTATGGATAATGTGCAGGTAGTCCGCCTTTTAAATGATGTGATAGAAATAAATCCCCATGACATAAAAGATATAGATTTTGATTTAAATATATCTCAGTCATTATCAAGCGGACGGGAAGATACAAGACGCAGGGCATTAAACAATGCACTTGCTATGATGATAGAAATAGGAGAGCCAAGGAATTTAACAGATAATATCCGCATAAGAAACTTAATGGCAAAAATATTAGAAGAAAGCGGGTTAAAGGATACGGAAAATTATCTTGTAAGTGCTGAAAGGCTTAGGGAGCAGGTGCAAAATGGAGCAGCTTCTTAAAAACCGCATAGCAAAAGGAGAAAAAGCTTACCTTGCAGCAGAATATATTTTGCCGCTTTTAAAAGCATATGAACAAGAAATATTATTATCACTGGAAAAGGGTGAAAATATTAGAAAGCTGCACGGTATGGCTTATATAATAAAGAAGATAGATAATGATATAAAACGAGATATTTCTCATGGAGAAGATGCAAAAAAAATGCTGATGAATAAATCAGCAGTAAATAAGGAGTTAAAAAATGAATGAAAATATAAAAGAAAAAGAAATGAATAATATTAATATGCAGGAATTTTTAAACAATATTAAAAATGGCATTGTTGATGAAAATAGTATTCCCAAGGAGATACTTTCTATTTTTGAAATGCTTTATGCTAAAAGAAAAGAGCAGGAGCAGTCTGTGAATAAGCAGGCTGTATCATCAAATCAGGTGCAGGCAGCAGTTAATTATATTGAAGGGCTGAGCCTTGAAGATATAAAATATATTAATGAGCAGGCAGCTTATCAGGTAGAAAAATATACTGGTGAAAAGTTTAATATGGATAACTTATCGCACAGGGAATATTTTGAATATTTTAAAC
>CAMEZN010000222.1 GCA_945947845.1 uncultured Mucispirillum sp.
ATAAAAGATTAATTAAATGCTTATCAGCTTTTGGAAGCCTTGCAAACATATTAAATTCTTCTATTAATTCCCGTAAACTTTCTGATTCAGTAATAATAATATCCATACATTCATTTATAACATTTCTGCTTTCAATATCAACCATTTTTGATGCTCTCCGCTTTACTCTTTCCGCCATAAGTTTTATTGGTGTAAGCGGATTTTTAACTTCATGAGCAATTTTTGTTGCAATATCTTTCCATAATGCAACTTTTTGAACATCAACAACATCTGTTACATCACTTAATAATATTAAGACCTGATTTTCTTCTAATACAATTTTAGATAAACTCATAAAAAATATTCTATTACCATTTTTATCAGTTAAATCAAAATTCTCTATTATTTCATCATTACTGCTTACCATAAATTCTTTTACTCTGCTTAAAACAATATTATCAAAAGTAGGACGATGATTGCTTATAAAAATATCAGCTTTAATATTTGATTTTAATATCTGTAAATCATTAGAAACAAGAATAATAGAAGAATCAACATTTTTAAATATCGCATCTATATACATATTATCTCTTGAAATCTGTTCAAACATTTCTGATAAAACCATATTTTTAGAATACAGCTCAGTAGTATAAGTTTTCATTTGAGCAGCCATACTGTTAAATGCAGAAACTAAATCACCTATTTCACCGCCAGTATATTCTTTGACTGTAACATCAAAATTACCACTTGAAATTTTCTGACTTGCTTTTGCAAGTTCTTCAATTGGTTTTGTAATACTTCTTGCAAAAAGCATACTAACCCATATAGAAGAAAAAAGCAGCAGTAATGAAATTTGTAAAAGCTGCATAATACTTGAATTTTTAACTGGATAAGAAAAATACAGGTTTTGATTATATGTAGTTACATCTTTTTGAATTGCTGCTAAATCTTCATATAATACTGGTGATGTATATTTTAAAATTAATATACCGCCTTGTTCGTTTGATTTGTTATCTGTATAACTGCCAGCCCAATGAATACCCCGTGCAGTATCCTGATAACCATATATATACTTATCTCTCTCTAATTCATGTCTGTGAGTCAATAGTTTTTCTAAAAGAAAAGTATCATACGAATTATTACATTTTAATATGATATTATTATCTTTATCAAACACTATAATACTTGTAAATACATTATTATAAACATATCTACATATATCATTAGAATAACTTTCTATACTATCAGAAGAAAATAGTTGTTTTTCAACAAGCAGTGATTGAAAATAATTTAAATAATTATTTAATTCCTGCTGTTCATAATGTCGGAAATTATTAATTAATACACCTGATTTATTTACTATTCCATCTACTTGATTTGCAAACCATTTATTAATACTATCATTTAAAAGCTGGCTTGAATAAATAAAAATAATCGTTACTGGCAGAATTGAAACAATAAGTGAAAAAATTAGCAGTTTAATTTTTAATGTGCCACGCTGTTCTGATAAAATTTTTACTAAATTTCTAAAAATTAATAAAAGCAGCACTATTACTAATATAATATTAATATTAAGCAGTAAAAACATAGAAATATTTGAAGATAAAGGATAACCTAAATGTGTAATATTTTTACCAGCTATAATATTAATAAATACTACAATTATAAAATATATAAGATATCTTCGTAATTTAACTTTAACATCACCATAAGATGGTGATGTTAAAAATTTTATAAAATTAAGAAGTTTAGTTTTAAATTTTTCAAATGCTGCCATAAAAATATAATAAATTACTCTCTAAAATCTCTTAAAAATATTACTTTTGTCATAAAAAGTTCAGAATCTATACATTGTGTATTTTTGTCTTTAAATAAAGATAAATAAGCAGCAATTTCTTTATCACTTACACCTTTTTTAGATAATATTTTAGCAACTTCTGCTTTTTCTATGCAGTCATATGGCAAAGAAGTTAATTCATATGGAACAGATATTTCCAAATCTGTAACAATTGTTTTTCTTAATTTATTATAAATACCACTTAAACCAGAATTTTTTAATTTAAGTAATCCGGGGTTTTCATACCTTGGTGCATCAGCAGTATGAGTATATCTAATTACTAATATACTGTTTGCCACATTATCTACCCTGTATGCAAAACCTGCTATTTCTTCATTACTAATTAAAAGCTCTGCTATATTGTTTTTATCATATTTTTTTAATACTTTTTCTTTATTACCCTGTTTCTCAATAATCTCTATTTTTTCAAGTGTATACTTTGGAAGATATTCATTTAAGAAATGATTATCCTGCTGTGGCAGTGATGGTAAAAGCTGTGTATTATCTTTATTTTGCTTAATCACTTTTGCTATTTTACTTTCAAATACAAATGGACGAGCTTTTTCTGATTCTAAAAGAACACTTCCAGAATGGTCTTCTATTTTATCTTTTCCTGCTTTTAATTTATCAAAATAAGAAATAACCTGAGTAATATTTTTTTCATTTTTATAAAGTTCTGGTGCTCCTAAATACTGAGCAATCCATTCTGTAACATATTCTACTTCATAAGAATGTGGGTATACAGAATATTGTAAAGAACTTTCAGTAATATATGTTAAGTTAGATTTATCATAAGTTATTCCATTTAATTTTAAAGATGGATATATTGTGCTTCTTAAAAAAACATCTTTTTTAGATAAAAATATAGATATATCATTATCTGTTTTAGTTACAAAAGATGCTGGCTGCATATTAGTAAAAAGCATTTTTTGGAACAAGAGATTTTTTGTGTCATCATCATAAAAAGAACGTTTTACAGGATTAAAAAGTTCTGAAAGAAACCCAAGCTGTAAACTTTTTTCATCTTTTTCATAAGAACGAGCAAGATTCATAATATAATCACTTGCAAGAAGTTCAACTGATTGAAAGTTAAAAGGAACAAAAGAAGATACATAATCTATATCTTTTTCTTTAAAGCAGGTAGAACCCTTTTCACATCTTTCTTCAAACTTACATGTAGGATAAGCATATTTTTGATTATCAAAAACACAAGAATATACAGTCTTTTTTATTTCTGTATTTTCTACTAATGTTTCATAACTTTTTGGTGCAGCAGCATAACTTTTTGTGCTTAAGTTTAAAGCAGTAAATGCCGATATGCAGATAAAAGCTAAAATAAATGTGGTAAACTTTTTCATATATATAACTCCTGTTATAATATAATATTAATATTTTTTATTAAAAATTATATTATTAAAAAAAAATGTTTGCAAGGATTTATAGTATAATGTATATATTTTTTTATTATTTTTAAAATGAGGCATTGCATGAGTGATTTTGAACAGCGAACAGAGGAATATGGCACAGCAATACTAAAACTTGTAAGGGTAAAAGAAGCAGCAGGGTCAAATACTAGATTATTTGGCAATATTGTTTTTTCAATGAAGCATTATAAAGAAGGCGATAATGAAATGATGCTTGTAAGAATAATTCCTGTATCCAGCAGCTCTACAAGACCAATAAAAAGCACCTCTGGCAATGCATCTGACCAGTTATCTATCAATAAAATGTATGCACTTGTTAATCACAGAAGCAATTCTATTGAATTTGGACCAACACAAGGTTTATTTCTTGATAAAAATCTTAGAAATAAAGGTATAGGCACATTTGCTTTTAATGAGTTAATAATGTGGCTTAGAGAAAACTTTCAGGAATATTCTATTACTCCTTTTGATTTTGTTACAAGTGATAACATAGAAGATGATGAAAGAGAAATTCGTAACAAATTTTTAGAAAATTTTGGTTTTACACTTGGTTTTACAGATGTAACACAAAGAAATGGCACTATGAAAGCAAAAAAACCATCTCTTTTAAAATCCTATGTTAATAATGAAAAATTAGAAGAA
>CAMEZN010000223.1 GCA_945947845.1 uncultured Mucispirillum sp.
AAATCTGGTAAATTAGATGCTCAACCGGGTGAAGTTGGTAATGTTCGTATCATTAAACTTTTAGGACCAACAGCAGCATTAGGTGAAGATGGTAAAATATATTATTTTACAGATATACCAGCTCTTGGTATCAGCTACAATCCACAGGCATATGATACAACTACAAAAACAGATAAAGATTATCTCTCATTTGTTTATGGTGACCCTGTTCAACAGTTTGGTCAGCTTAAAAATGCAAGTAAACAGGCATTATTCCGATTTAAATATGGAGAACTTAATATCAATAATGCTCTTGCAAATTTAAATGACCCTAATGGTCAAACAAATATTGGTAACGATTTTGTATTAATGCCATATAACCCATATACTGATTCAGCAGAAGATTATGATAATGGAACTGACGGTAATATCATTATTAAATCTGTTCCATATAGACCATACAGAACAAATGCTCACCTTTTTGTTAATATGAGTAAAGGTGCAAAATATAACTATATTTTAGTGCCACATTATATGTATGCATTTGATAAATCAGATAGAGTAGATTATAACCAATGGATTTATAAAACTAATGGTGTAATGGCAGCAGAAGTTCGCCATAATGATATTTCAAAAGTATTTGGAACATTTACAACACCAGAAGTACCATTTAAATATACTCCATATGGTAGAAATACAGCATTCTTTGGTAACAAAAAAGGTATATTTGCATTTGTTAACTATAATGCAAGAATGACTGGTTCTTCTTTTGTAGATACAAAAGGTATAACAGCTACTCCAAATACTAATGATAATGCAACACAAGTAACAATGCTTGTTGATAATAATACACCAGACTATTTTTACAGAGCAAAAGTTGTAGATAGCACAGGTGGTGCAATTGACCCTAAACTTGTATATGAAGAATCATCTAGTAGAAATAACTATGTAGGTAATGCTTTTGTTAATGAAACAAGAATGAGCAACTATCCAAACAATGAAAACTATGTATCAAATGGTTTTGAGCCACAGTTACTTTCAAGCTGGATACAAAGCGAAGCAAAAGAATACCCTACTACAACTAACAACCCACAAGGTTCAAAATCAATACTTCCGGGTTATATTCCACAGTATTTCTTTGAAACTGTGAATAATAAATATGCAGGTATAGGACAACTTGCTAATGATATTACTACTTTTGTAAATGGTCTTTACCAATATGCTTATGGTGTAGGTATGTATAGGGTTTATTCAACAAATGTTTACCCAGTATGGAGAGCAAGAAAATTTTCTACTGAAATATTACAATTACAAGCTCGTTATGGCTCACTTATGCCTATGACTCATGGTAATACTGCTTCATATCTCTTTAAAAACTATAAAGCATTCTATGAACAAGGTGCAAACTTTAATAACTCTGGTTTAACAGAAGATGATGCAGGTAAATATTTATATCCAAGGTTATATACTACAACAATGTATACAACATACGATGCAGATATGCTCAAACAATTAAAACCAATTGAAGATGTTATTCTTGGTGGTATAGATATTTCAACACAAAACTTAGGAAATACTATTCAAAATAGTGCTGCTGCAGATATAGACGGTAAACAAGGTCTTGCTGCACAAGGTTCAGGTGTTGGTTATATCTTATTAGATGGTAACTATATGTGGAGAGCAGGCAGTGATGCAGCATTAACTACTGGAACACCTGTTTCAAATGTTGACCCACTTAATAATGCTGGCTACTTCTCAAAATTTGTAGCATATCATTAATTATACTTAATATTTTCAGGCTGATAAATTCAGCCTGAAAAGTGAGGATTTTATGAAAAAAATATTATTATTATTAACATCTGCATTGGCTGTATTTGGTATAGCTGGTTGTGCAGAAGAAGAAACACCAGCTCCTGTTGTAGAGCTTAGTTTTGAAGAAAAAGTTAGTAGAACAAATGTAAATGATATTTCTGAAGAAGAAGCTATATACATGACTGTTCAAAGTTTATATGGTGTGCCAGAATTAAGTGCCGGAGTAAAAGAACGAGTTATGAGAGTTTACGAAGGACTTCAAGATGGTAAAATATTTGGCGAAGGCGGACCTGTTGCAGGTATGGGTGATGTTAAACACTCTTCTATTGCTAGTGCTGTTTTCCAATCACTTTATAGAACAGTAGATGCATCTAATTCTGAAAACTTAAAAAAACTTTTAAGTTACAGCGGATTAGATAATGAAACAATTTTTAATGAAGCAATGGTAGCAGTTGTGCAAAATCCAGAAGACCAAAAAGTAATACAAGATTTCGTAAATAATTTTGCACGGTATGTAATTTCATCACAAGATAATATTGTAAATATTGCTGAACAATATATTACACTTCTTGCAGATAGTTCTTCATCAGCATCTAAAACTGCTGGTGGCGGTGGTGTAGTTTCATCACAAGAATATCTTGTTTCTGCAAATATTGCTTATGCTTTTACTGATATTGCAATTAAAACAAAAATTGCTTTAAATTTTGATGCAAAAAAATATCCAGAAAAAGTAGAGTTTTTAGCAACAACACTATATAACTTAACAGAAGCAACTAAATTAAGAATTACTTATGATAAAGCTCTTGCTTATTTCAGCATTAATGATGCAATACCTGGTATTGATACACAAGATGTATATACTCTTATTAATACAATTTTAACAGATATTAATGATACAACTCAAATTCCGGGTGGTATGCCTTACCCTGCAACATATGTTGTAAAAGCAGATGATAATGGCACTATGCCAACTGTTACACCAGATGATGCAGCAGTATCTGTTCCATATTATAAAGGTCAAGATGGTAAATTAGTTTCAGCTGATGAAGCAGTTTATACATCACTTGGTAATTATTTACTTGCTTCTCCAGCTGGTAATACAATCTATGCAGGTTCAGATTACAGCCAGTTAAGCCCAACTAATATGGTTAATAATAATATGCTTAAAATTTATCAACAATTAAAAGCAAATGGGCTTAAAGCACCACTTATAACATCAGCAATTGGTGCAAAAACATTAGGAACTGTTATTGCAAAACATTTAAGAGATAATGGTATTGTTTACTTAAATTCAAATGTAAGTGCAACATCAAACCAAGCAGCACAAACTCAGTTTGATACTCTTGTAGCTGCATTATTTATGAATAATAATGGAGTAATTCCAGCTTGCGAATTAATTAAAGAATACAATAAAACACTTGATGATGCTGCAATTGGTATCATATATAACCAAGGTTTCTATACAAGAGATGCAAGTGGCGGTTTATGCGGTATCTATATAAGCGATACTGAAAGAAGAAATTTTGATGCTAATGATTATGGCAAATAGACTAATATAATAAATTTGATTGATACTTTAAAAATAAAAGACTGTCTGTAATTACAGACAGTCTTATACTAGGGAGTTAATATTGAAGTTAACAAAAGCTGTTTTAATGTTTGTTTTTTTATATGTTTTAGTAGGGTGTGGCTCTAATAAACCTGTTGATAAATATTTTTTTGAAATGGGAACAGTGATACATCTTACTGTTGAAGAAAAAAAACAAGATGAAATATATAAAGTTATAAACTATATGAAAGAGCTTACAAATACAATAAATAATGACCAGTATAATATTGCTGAAAGTGCAGTAAACAGTAAAACAAAAGTATCAAAAGAGTTTGTTGAGCTTTATAAAAAAGCAGAAAATTATTATACAATTAGCAATGGATTATATGACCCAACAAGTATAACAGTTTCTAGTTTATATGGCTTTCCAGATAAAGCTTTTAGAATGCCGCTTTCATCAGAACTTAAAGCAGCAAAAGAAAATGCAGGCTTTAAAAATATTGAACTTAAAGGTAATGATATTATAAAAC
>CAMEZN010000224.1 GCA_945947845.1 uncultured Mucispirillum sp.
AGTAAAACAAGCTGTTCTGCCATTTAATAAATTCCCTAATACTGACCCTGTTTTAGGACCTGAGATGAAATCAACTGGAGAAGTTATGGGTATTGCTGATACTTTTGCTTATGCTTATTATAAAGCAGAAGAATCAGCCGGGCTTTGTATGCCATTAAAAGGCACAGTGCTGCTTTCATGTGATAAAAAAGACGATAAGCTTCTTGAAACAGCTAAAATTTTGGAAGATACTGGGTTTAAAATTGTAGCTACAAGAGGAACACATACATTTTTACAGGAAAATAATATTAAATCAGAATTTATTTTTAAAGAAAGCGAAGGAAGACCAAATATTACAGACTTAATTATAAATGGTGAGCTTAATTTAATTATTGATACTCCCGGAAGTAAATCATTAAAAAGTGATGGTGCATTAATTAGAAAAAGTGCAGTAAAACATGGTATTCCTTATGTTACAACAATAGATGCAGCTCTTGCTGCTGCAAATGGTATAAAAGCAGCACAGAAAGCAGTAAGCAGGTTAAGAAGTTTGCAGGAAATTAATAAGCGAGGTTAGGTATGAATAAAATTTTATCATATAAATTATTTTGGTTTACTGCTGCATTAATATTATCTATTACCACAGATTTTCCAGCAATTGGTCTTGTAATAGGTATTGCAATAGCATTAATATTTGGCAACCCAATAAAAAATGTTACAGGTAAAATATCTAAAACATTACTTCAAACTTCTGTTATTCTGTTAGGTTTTGGTATGCAGATAGGTGTAATATTAAAAGTAGGTTTTGCTTCAATTGGTATTACTTTTACAAGTATAGCAATAACAATGATTGCTGGACTTTTGCTTGGCAGAATTTTTCAAATTGAAAGAAATTTATCTATACTATTAACAAGCGGCACAGCTATATGTGGCGGCAGTGCTATTGCAGCAATGGCTCCTGCTATCAATGCAACACAAGGACAAACTGCTGTTGCAATGGCTGTTGTATTTTTATTAAATGCATTAGGGCTTATTATATTTCCACCACTTGGTCATCTTTTAGGAATGGACGAAGCATCTTTTGGCTTATGGGCAGCAATCGCTATACATGATACATCAAGTGTTGTAGGTGCTGCTGCTCAGTATGGTGCAGTTGCTGCTGGTATTGCAATTACGGTTAAATTAACAAGAGCATTATGGATATTTCCGTTGGCTTTTGGGGCTGCAAAATTTAATAAATCAGAAACAAAACCGCCTTTTCAGTGGTTTTTAGTAGGTTTTCTAACTGCTGGGCTCATTACTACACTGTTTCCTTCTGGCAATGATATATGGCATTCATTATCAACAGCAGGCAAGCACTTAATGACTGGCACATTATTTTTAGTTGGAGCAGGTCTTACTATGGAAGAATTAAGAAAAGTAGGAGTCCGTTCATTACTTGTATCAGTTATTCTGTGGATAATTATTACAATAGTTTCTCTTGCAGCTATTAGTATGGGAATATGGTATATTTCCCCTGAAATATTAAAGTAGGTTATAATTATGAATACATTAAATCCCTTATCATTGGCACTTATGGCAGGGCTTTTTACATGGGCAATGACATCTGCTGGGGCTGCCTTAGTTTTTTTGTTTAAAGAAATAAATAAAAAAATATTAAATATTATGCTTGGTTTTGCATCTGGTGTAATGGTTGCAGCATCGTTTTGGTCGCTTTTACTCCCTGCAACAGAGATTGCAAAGGAGGCTGGAATGGTGGAATGGCTTCCTGTTATTATAGGTTTTTCAGCAGGTGGTGCATTACTTATGGTAATGGATAAAGTGCTTCCACATCTACATCCAAACTCAAAAGACGGCAGCCCTGAGGGTATGCCATCTAATCTTCGAAAAAGTATTTTATTAGTTTTTGCAATTACTCTGCATAATATTCCAGAAGGGTTTGCAGTAGGGGTTGCATTTGGTGCTATGGCAAATGAAGGAGTAACTTTTGCTGCTGCTATGGTAGTGGCATTAGGCATAGGTATTCAAAACCTTCCAGAAGGTGCAGCTGTTTCTATTCCGTTAAGAAAGGAAGGGTATTCTCGCAGAAAAAGTTTTATGATAGGGCAGTTATCTGGTGCTGTTGAACCTATTGCAGCTGTGCTTGGTGCTTATTTTGCAATGAATATGACATATTTTCTGCCATATACATTATCATTTGCAGCAGGTGCTATGATATATGTTGTTGTGGAAGAACTTATTCCAGAATCACAGTCAGAGGAACATTCTCATGGTGCAACAATTGGTTCTATGGCAGGGTTTTTATTGATGACATTTTTAGATATTGCATTAGGGTAATCTATTTTCTTCCTGAAATAATGAGCCCTAAAATAATAAGAATTATTCCAGTAAAGGAATAGAATGTTAATTTTTCATTTAATATTATAATTGAAGATATAACAGTCATAACAGGTATAAAATATATATATATACTTGTTTTGACTGTTCCTAACAGCTTAACTGCCTGCGACCATGTAACAAAACACAATGCTGATGCACCAATTCCTAAAAACATAAGATTTAAAATATTTTTAGTTATAGTAAATGCTTCTAAATCTGCTTTAAATCCGCTCCATAATAAATAAGGTAAAGTAAAAATAAGCCCATAAAAAAATATTTTTCTTGTAGATTGAATAGGGTGAATATTTAAATAACTTATTTTTTTCACAAACAGAGAATAAACTGCCCAAGAAGCAGCTGCTAGAAGTGCTAAAATATCACCTGCAGGGTTTAGTTCCAGCACCATGGTTCCATTAAATATAATCATAGCTACTCCAAATAAAGCTAAAACTATACCTACAAAAAATAATGGTTTTAATTTTTCTTCTTTTAAAAAAAGATAGGCTAAAACAGCAGAAATAAAAGGCGATATAGATACTAATAGACCAACATTTGAAGCAAGAGTATATGATAATGCAGTGTTTTCTAGCAGTAAATAAAGGCATATTCCAAAAAGACCTGCAAAAATAAAAAGTGATTCATTTTTAAGATTATAAACTGGAGCAAATTTTGGATATATAATAAATAATGCTGCAAACCCAAGTGAAAACCTTATAAAAAGAATTTCAGCAGGGCTGAAAGATTCAAGAAGTATTTTTGTTGAAACAAAAGTTATACCCCATATAAATACAGTTCCAAATGCTATTAAGTGTCCAGTTAATTCTTTATTCATAATTTCCCCGTTATTATTATATGCTTATAATACTAATATATTTGTTTTACAAGAGATAAAAAAAGCCCCTGAAATATTCAGGGGCATATTGTGATATGAAGATATTAGTTTAACTGTTATTTTTTTGTTACAGCATTTGCAGCAGCTTGTTCACCTGCAATTCTACCGAAAGTAACTGTTTCTGAAATAGAGTTACCACCAAGCCTGTTAGCTCCATGAACTCCACCAGTTACTTCACCAGCAGCATAGAAGTTAGGTATTGGTTTACCATTGTTATCTATAACTTGTGCATTAGTATTAATTTGAACACCACCCATTGTATAGTGAATACCCGGAGCAATTTCAATTGCAACAAAAGGGCCAGTTAATACTTTTTTCTCTAATGTATCTGGTTTTTTGCCATATTTATCTTGTTTTGTATCAACTGCTTTATTATATTCTTCCACAGTTGCTTTTAAGTTTTCAGCAGGAACATTGATAAGTTTAGCAAGTTCATCTAATGTAGCAGCTTGTTTTGCAAGGTTTAAATGAAAATAACCTTCAATCTGTTTTAAACTTTTACGAATATTATCATCTAATATTAAGTAAGCAGTTTGTCCTTTTTGTGCTAATATAGCAGCAGAAACTTTATCACGAGTAGAAAGTTCATCAAAGAATCTGTTACCT
>CAMEZN010000225.1 GCA_945947845.1 uncultured Mucispirillum sp.
GATTTATTTTCACAGGAAAGTTTAAATCATCTACCATTTTATTAATAATCACATACTGTTGAAAATCTTTTAAGCCAAAATAAGCATTATCAGGTGTAACAATATTAAATAATTTTGACACTACTTGACATACCCCAGCAAAATGAACAGGTCGTGTAATACCGCATAATTTTTCTGACAACCCTTCCACTTTAACTGTTGTAACATTATTGGTTTTATACATTTCATCAGGTTCTGGATTAAAAATAATATCTGCCCCCATTGATGCTGCCAGCTCACTATCTCTTTTTATATCTCTTGGATATTTTTCATAATCCTCATTAGGACCAAACTGTGTAGGATTAACAAAAACACTTACTACTGTTTTATCATTATTTTCAACAGATTTTTTTATTAATGAACCATGACCTGCATGCAGATAGCCCATTGTAGGCACTAAACCTACACTATACCCTGCTTTTTTCCATTCTTTTACAATATCTCTTATTTCTGAAATAGTTTTTACAATTTTCATAATATATTATCCTTATTTAAATGAATGTTCTTCATCAGGAAAAACTCCTGATTTAACATCATTGATATATTCTTTTGCTGCATTATTAATAATTTCAGCTACATTAGCATATCTTTTTACAAATTTCGGCTTAAAATCTGTAAAAATTCCAAATACATCATGATATACTAAAATCTGACCATTACAGCCTGAACCAGCTCCTATTCCAATAGTTGGAATATTTAAACTTTCTGTTATTTTTGCAGCACTTTGGCTTGATACCCCTTCTAATACAATGGAAAATACACCTGCTTTTTCTAATGCTTTTGCATCTTCTATTAAACTTTCTGCTCCATCTTTACCAAAAATTTTATATCCACCCATTGTATTAATAAGCTGTGGTTTTAAGCCAATATGCCCCATTACCCCAATACCTGCATTGACTAATTTTTCAACTAATGGTGCAATTTCTTTACCGCCTTCTAATTTTATAGCTGGAACTTCTGTTTCTTTGACAATACGAACGGCATTCATAACAGCACTTTTTTCATCTATCTGGTATGAGCCAAAAGGCATATCTGATACTACAAAAGCACGATTTACAGCCCTTTTTACTGATTTTGTATGATAAATCATTTCATCAATTGTAACAGGAATAGTAGAATTATACCCATTCATTACCATTCCCAAAGAATCACCAACTAAAATTAAATCAATTCCTGCATTATCTAATATTTTAGCAGATGTATAATCATAAGCTGTAAGACAAGTAATTTTATCATTATTTTCTTTCATTTTTATAAAAGAATTAATATTTAAAGACTGTTTGATTTCTTTATGGACACTCAAAACTTTCATACCTCCATATTATTTCCAGACTTATATATCACTTTATATTATAAATTGCAAACCATAAAATAATGAAGATTTTAAAATTAAATATAGATTTTTTTAATATTTTTACTATATTATAAGATTAAGACAAAAATAATCTTAAAATCATATAAGGATAAGCAGCATGAATATTGTAGAAGAAAATTTGAAAAAAGGTGTAACAAAAGGGAAAAATACTTTTATTGCTGAAAGTGCCAGTGTTTTAGGCAATGTTACTCTTGGTGATAATGTAGGTGTATGGTATAATGTTACTATGCGTGGAGATATAAATTATATTAAAATTGGAGATAATTCTAATATACAAGACGGCTCTGTTGTTCATATCGGTTATAAAGAGCCTGTAATTGTTGGCAAAAATGTAACTATTGGTCATAATGTTATTCTCCATGGCTGCACAGTGCATGATAACTGCCTTATAGGAATGGGTGCTATCCTTCTTAATGGTTCAATTGTAGAAGAAAATGCAATAGTTGCAGCAGGAAGTATTGTGCCACAGGGAAAAGTTGTAAAATCAGGAACTCTTTTTATGGGCTCACCTGCAAAATATATAAGAGATTTAACAGAAGATGATTTAAATCATATAAAAAGAAATGCAGAAGAATATGTTAACCTTATAGAAACATATAATAAACTTGGAATAAAATAATTTTGGGGAGTATCTACTCCCCATATCTTACATGTATATTTTTTTATCCACTCTCTCTATTTTTTAAAAATTAGTCTTTTGAATATTCAGCAGCAGAAGTATCTGTTTCCCATACTATTACTTTATCTACTTTTTCTCCATAATGAACAGCAAGCCTGTCAAAAATATATTTTGCCATATTTTCACTTGTTGGGTTTACTGTTTTAAAGTATTCAAGTTCATTTATATATTCATGGTCAAGCTCGTCCATTATAACATTTAAATGTTTTTTAAACATTTTAAAGTCTTCTACCATACCTAATTTATCAAGTGTTTCTGATTTTAAATAAGCTTCTACTTTCCAGTTATGGCCGTGAAGTCTTTCACATGCTCCTTGATATTCCCTTAAATTATGTGCTGATGAAAAGTGACTTTTTATTCTAACTCTATACATTTTAAACCTCTTTTATTTTGTATTATAATTTAAGCCTGTTGCTTTATAAAGATTTATTATTTCCTCGCGGGAAAGTATCTCATATTCCCCCGGTTTTAAGCTTCCTATTTTAATAGGTCCTATTCTTACCCTTTCAAGCCTTTTTACTTTACTTCCAAAGTAGCCGAACATATTTCTTATCTGGCGTTTTTTACCTTCTTTTATAATTACTTTATAGTTATATTTGCCAGCAAATTTTATACTGCATGGCTGGTATCTGCCTTTTGGTGTATCAAGCCCTGATGAAAATTCTTCCATTTCCACACTTGATAAAAGTTTATCCACAGTAACTAAGTATTCTTTTTCCATTTTATACTCTGGTTTTTGCATTCTTTGAATAAGCTCACCGTCATTAGAAAAAATTAAAAGCCCTTCACTTTCATAATCAAGCCTGCCGGAATATGGAAACTTTCTGCCTGCAAAAATAGGAAATTTTTCAAGAGTGTCTTTCCCCCTGCCTTCCCCATAAGCAGTTAATACCCGCCTTGGTTTATAAAATTTAAATACATCTGGTTTACTTTCGTATATTGGCTCATTATTGATAAAAACTACATCTTCTGTTTCATCAATCTTTATACCCTGCTCTTTAACACGGTTACCATTAACAGAAACTCTGCCTTCTTCTATTAATTTATCTGCTTCTCGCCTTGAATAACCTGTCATAGAAGCAATATATTTATTTAATCTTGTTAATTCTTTCATGAATTCTGCTTTAACTCCTGCCATTCTCTAAATGTAGGCAGTTCTGATAAATCATTTAAGCCAAAATATTCTAAAAAATATTTTGTTGTTGCATATAATAAAGGCTTGCCCGGAACCTGCTTTCTGCCTACTACTTTTATTAAATTTTTATCAAGAAGATATTTCATAGTGCCTGATGAATTTACTTCCCGCATTTCCTCAACCTCTGCTTTTGTAACTGGCTGACGGTATGCAATAATTGCTGCCGTTTCAAGAGAAGCTCGGGATAATGATTCTGTTTTTTCTCCAAAATATTTTTCTAAAAAACCTGTTACATCAGAATCTGCCACCAGCTGATATCCACCAGAAACCATACGGATACGAACACCTATTCTTAATTTATTAAATTCTTCTGCATAGTTAATCAGCCTGTTTTCAAGGTTTAAAGGGTTAAGCATTTTTCTAAATGTTGCAAGTTCAATAGGCTTGCCTGATAAATAAAGAGCTGCATAAAATATTCGCTTTTCTCTGTTTTCAGACAAATCTTCATATTCATTATCAATTAATTCAGATGAATTTTCATCTTCCTTTTTATCAAAATAACCTTCATCAAACTGTTTTGAAAGCTCTTCC
>CAMEZN010000226.1 GCA_945947845.1 uncultured Mucispirillum sp.
CGGCTACCATGCAGAGCAGTCAAAAGTGGCAGTTGGAAGTGGTGGAATTAATGGTAAAGGATTTCTTGGAGGAACTCAGGCACATTTAAGTTTTTTACCTGAAAGCCATACAGATTTTATATATTCAGTCATTAATGAAGAACAGGGGCTAATTGGCGGCACCACTGTGATATTATTATTTTTATTTTTGATTTTTAAGATATTTAGTATTGCTATGAAAACAAAGGAAGCTTCTGGTAAACTTATTGCTATGAGTGTAGGCTGTTATATATTTTTTCAGTTTATAATTAATGCAGGAATGACAATTGGAATGGTTCCTATTGTTGGCATTCCGATGCCTTTTGTTAGTTACGGCGGAACATCTCTGCTTTCATTTTTTACTATGATTGGTATAGTGAATTCTATACATTTAAGAAGATATTCTTTAACAGATTAAAAGGGATAGAAATGAATATAAAAGAACTTATTAATGTTTCAAAGCCAGCCAGATATATTGGTGGTGAACTTAATTCTATTATAAAAAATGATATGGATTTATTAAATTTCTGTCTAATATTTCCAGATATATATGAAATTGGTTCTAGTCATGTAGGGTATAAGCTGCTTTATGAAAGGGTTAATAAATCTGAGAAAGTATACTGTCAAAGATTTTTTGCCCCTTGGAAAGATGCTCTTGATTATTTTGGGAAAGATATATTTAGAAGTCTTGAAAAATCAATGCTTCTTTCTGATTTTGATGTGCTTGGATTTTCTATTCATTATGAGATGAGTTATACTACTGTTTTGTCTATTTTAAAGCATGCTGGTATACCATATAGAACTACTGATAGAGATGATGATTCTCCTATTATTATGGCAGGTGGTTCATGCACATATAATCCAGCTCCATTAATGCCTTTTATTGATGTTTTTTATATTGGTGAAGGTGATATTAACCTTAAAAAAGTTTTAGAGCATATAAAAGAATTAAAAGATAATAGAGTGTCTAAAAAAGAGATTTTAAAAGTATTAAATGAATATTCTTTTTTATATATTCCTAGTATAGAAAAAAATAAAAAAGTAATGCGTGATATATTTTTAGATTTTAATACAAATGATTTTAATTATGCTCCAATTGTGCCATTAATCCCAGCAATTCAGGATAGAGTATCTGTTGAGATTGCAAGGGGCTGCACAGCAGGTTGTAGATTTTGTCAGGCTGGTATGATATATAGGCCTGTCAGGGAAAGAAATACTGATAATATTATTGTTGATGTATTAAATCAGATTGAAAAAACAGGTCATCAGGAAGCATCACTTCTATCTCTTTCTACTGGTGATTTTTCTCAGATAGAACCTTTAATATTAAATTTAAATAAAAAACTTTCATCTGAAAATGTATCATTATCAACACCATCATTAAGAGCAAGCAGTGTATCAGAAACTCTTTTTAAGGAAATATCAAAAGTTCGCAAATCTGGGTTTACAATCGCACCAGAAGCAGGCACTCAAAGAATGCGAGATATTATTAATAAAAACTTATCAGAAGAAGATATTTTATCAGCTGTAAGGCTTGCTGCTGAAAATGGATATACTAGTGTTAAATTGTATTTTATGATAGGACTTCCATACGAAACAGATGAAGATATTATTGGTATTGCAGATACTGCTTCAAAAATAAAAAAGGCAGTGCAGGAAGTAAAAAAAGGGTCTTTTGATATTTCTGTATCAGTTTCTCATTTTGTTCCAAAGCCGCATACTCCATTTCAAAGGTTTGGTCAGGTGCCTAAAAATGAATTGGAAAGAAGAATGTATATGCTTAAAGATGAACTTCGCAGAAGAAAGTTTAAATTTAAGTTTCATGATACAAGAATGAGTCTTTTAGAAGCATTTTTATCTCGTGGTAATGAAGATGTTGCTAAGGCATTAGAATATGTTGTAGAACATGGGTTTTATTTAGATGCTTGGGACGATTTTGTAGATTATAATAAGTGGACTGAGCTGTGTAATGAAATAGGTATTGATATATCATCAATGGCAGAGAAGGGATATCAGGAAGATGATATATTACCATGGTCTAATATATTAACAGGTGTTAGTGATAAGTTTTATAAAAGGGAGATGGAAAAAGCAGAAAAAGGGCTTGCAACGATTGATTGTAGAAATGGAAAATGTTCTGCTTGTGGAGTATGTGATTTTAAAACATTAGAGCCACAGAAATCAGAAGATATTACAAGTATTGTATCCAGCACAAAAGAAAATAAAAGTATTTGTCAGTATGAGATTATATATGAAAAATATAATAAGGGAGTGTTTTTCTCTGCTCTTGATTTAAACAGGATATTTATACACAGTCTTCTTGTAAGTGGAGTAGAGTTGTCATATAGTCAAGGTTTTAATCCACACCCAAAAATTAATACATGGATTCCACTGCCTGTTGGTATGGAAGGCGAAAATGAAGTGATGAGCTTTGAAGCTGCTGAATTAAATATTGAAAACTTTTTAGATATTTTTAATAAAAATCTGCCAGAAGGTTTAAGAGCAAAAGATATCTATAAAATTTCTTCTATGAAAACAGGAACAGAGTTTATTTCAACTTATCAATTATTTGATGAAACAAATAATATTTTTCTAAAACTTAAAAGTGAAAATAAACTTTTTTACAGCAAAAAAGATAAAAAAGGCAGTATGAAAGATGTAAATATTGCTGATTATTTAATAGAATATGATAATAATACTGGAATTATTGTATTAAAAGCAGGCAATGCTGGTGGTTTTAATTTAATTGAACTTATGCGGCAATATATGCCTTTACATGATATAAATATAAAAAGGTTAAAGGTTAAAAAAGATGACTCCGGAAAATAAAGAAAAAATCTATAATTTTTTAGAATATTTATATAGATTTTATAATAATAAAGAATATATTTATTCTGACCCTATAAGATTTCCCCATGAAATAGAAGGGGATACAGAATTTATTGCTTTTACAGCTGCTTCTTTTGCATACGGCAATATGAAAGCAATACAAGGTTTTTTATATAAATATTTTGAAAATGCAGGCAGTTCTGTTAACAGCTTAAATACTGAAATACAAGACAGCCTTTATTACAGGTTCCAGACTAAACAAGATGTAGCAGCATATTCAGCATTGATGAAAACAGTATATGATAAATACGGCAGTATATATAATCTTTTTAAATCAGCCAATGCAGTAAGTGTTGAAAATATTGATAAAGGTATTATTCTTCTTCGCTCTTATTTGAAAGAGATAACTCAGGGATTAAATTTTTTACTTCCTGTTCCGGGTAAATCAGCTTCTAAACGGCTTTATATGTTTTTACGATGGATGGTAAGGAAAGATGATGTAGACTTCGGCTTTTGGACTGAATTTAATAAAAAAAGCCTTTATATGCCATCAGATACCCATATACTTCGCTTAGCTTGTAATCTAGGAATAATAGAAAAAAATGAAAAAGGTAAGAATGCGGTTATTAAAGTAACAGACTTTTTCAGGGAATTAAACCCAGAAGACCCAGCAAAATATGATTTTTCTTTAACAAGATTAGGTATTATAAGTGATTGTCAGTATTCAGAAAGTAGTATTTGTGAGCAATGTTTTCATAAAAAAGTTTGTCTTTTCCATTGACTTTTTTTGAAAAAAAGATAAATTTAGTATTAATTACGAAGGAGGCTAATTATGGCATTAGAATTTAATGAAAACAATTTTAAAGAAGAGGTTATTAACAGTGATAAACCTGTT
>CAMEZN010000227.1 GCA_945947845.1 uncultured Mucispirillum sp.
TTGACTCATACCGCTGTGGTATACTGGAAAACCTGTTACATCAGCAATGGCAAGCCCATAATCCCACCATGTATATATTGTTGAATTATCTGGCAGTTCTTTGCCGATTTTATCTATTAAAGCATATATAGATGTATTAATAGAAGGTCCGGGTATCATGCCATAAGCTGTTAGTTTTGCAGAAAAAATACCAGCTAAAAGTATGACTGCTAATATCAGCGGTGCAAATATGTTAATATATATCACTCTGTTTTTATATTTTTCAGATAATTTTTTAAACAGATAGTGTGCAAGAATATATATAATATATCCAAAACCCATAGCTATAACAGGCATTAAAAACATTGCAAACCTGCCAGAGCTGATAAATGTAACAAAGCCCATAGCAAAAATTGGTGCCAGTGGAAGTGTGTTTTTAATATTTGTAATAAAAAATAAAATACCTGCTGATAATCCTAGTATAAAAAGTAATGGATTTTGTATAGTAAAAGCAACTATACCACTAAAAGATTCGCCTGCTGCTTCGCTGATAGTGTTATAAACCCATGGAATAGGCGAAGTGGCTTCAAAACTATTTGGTAAAAATGGTATATATACAGCCAAGGAGCCTATTAGTGCACCAAGAGAGTCAACAAATACTACTGGATTAGATGTAAGTATATATATGATTGACGCAAATAAAATCTGCTTATATTTATGGTTATAGATAAAAAGAGAAAATACAAATACTATGAAATAAACAAGGTTAAAAAGTATGTGGTTATAAAAATGCTGAAATGCAAGCATTGTTAAGCCTAATAAGGCAGAGAAAATATAAAGATATGTTTCTTTTTTAGCTTTTGAAGCAGCCAGCACAAAAATAGCAGCAAGAAAAAGAAAAAACATATTGCCGCCATCTGTATCAAACCTGCCTATTGATGTTCTGCCATAAAAAACAGGTGCAAATGTTGTTAAAAGCCCTGCTATAATGCCTATGGCAGGATATCCTGCATAATAAAAATAAAAACATACTGCTAAAATAAAAATACTGCTAAGCCATGGAACCATATTAATAGCTGTATTATAGTAATCTACCCCAGTAATATTATGAAGTTTTGCAAGGATAACACTTAAAAGTGGTGCCGGGTCATAAAAAGGCACTCCTTCTGGGTAAAATATTTTAACATCGTTTCCACCCGGAATATACTCATCTGCATTAATTTCTTTTGCATGTCTTGTATATTTATAAGCATCAAGAGTGGTCATCATAGGGGTATTTTCATAAAAAAATTGTGCTTTATTTTGTTTCCATGTATCAAGCTGGTCATATCTTGCATTAACTGAAATAAAAAATGCAGCAAGTGCAGTAATCAAAAAAATAATAAAAGAATATTTTGATTTTTCCACAGGAAAATTAATATATGAAGTAATATGGTTATATTTTTTAGTAAATGCCTGTATAGTTTTGTTTTCTGCTATTTTGTTTCTAATATCTGCCATTATCAGCCTCTAAATAATGTGTTTTTATAAACTGGAATAAAAGTCTTAAACCAAATCCTGTTGCTTCTTTGCCAAAAATAGGGTGAGATTTTTCAAGATATGCAGGGCCTGCTATATCTAAGTGTATCCAAGGGTAGTTATCTACAAATTGTTTTAAAAATAAAGCTGCATGTATAGCTCCACCCTCTCTGCCGAAAGTGCTCATATTTTGTATGTCTGCTACTGTGCTGTTTATACCTTGTTCATAGCCGTCAAAAAGTGGCAGTTCCCAGACATCTTCTGCTGATTCCCATGAAATATCGCTTATTTGTTTACTTAAAAATTTTCTGTTAGAGAAAAGACCTGCACAAAATGGGCCGAGAGCAACAGTGCATGCACCTGTTAATGTAGCTGCATCAATAATTATTTCTGGGTCAGTTTTTGTTGCTATATAAAGAGCATCTGCTAAAATAAGCCTGCCTTCTGCATCTGTATTTAATATTTCAACAGTTTTTCCGCTTGCAGAAGTTATTACATCACCCGGCACAAGAGCATCTCTGCCTATGATATTTTCTGCAAGTGGAATATAAGTATTTATGTTTATTTTTAATTCAAGCTCTGCAATTAGTTTTGTAAGAGTATACATTAATGCAGCACCAGACATGTCTGTTTTCATAGTAATCATGCTTGCAGCAGGTTTTAGGCTTGAACCGCCGCTGTCAAAAGTTATGCCTTTTCCAACAAGAGCTATATTTTTGCTTGTTTCTGGTGCACCGTTATATTGAATGTGTATAAAGCGTGGCATGTTACTACTGCTTCTGCCTACTGCATCTAAAAGGTTTAAATTATTTGCTTTTATATCATTTTCATTCCATATAGTGATTTTCATATCACTATGGCTGTTAGATTTAACATATTCAGCAAAATCAGCAGGGGTTAGATGGTTTGCAGGGGTATTTATTAAGTCTTTCATAATATTGATATTCGTAAAAACAGTATTCCATTTTTCAGCATTATCATCAATATACTTTTTAAGGCGGGGCATAGCAGTAATTATTTCAGCCTCAAAAGTATGTTCTGGAGATTTTTTAGATTTAAAGTTTTCAAATGAATAATCAGCAAACATAAAGCCTTCTAAAAAAGCTTTTGTGCTGGCAAAATCTTTTTTCTCATTATAAATATCTTCAAAGGAAATCATAGAAAATGATGATATTTTATCCTTTTTAAAAATAGATGCAGTTTTTGCACCAAGCTCCATATAAAACCTTGCATCTTCTTGTTCTTTTGGAATATGAATAATATATATTTTTTTAAGTTTTTTATTAACATCTAAATAAAAGCTTTTTGATTCCTTTTCTTCAAAATTAAAATAGTCTGACTGTATAATCTTTTGTATTTCATCATCTATTTTTTTGCCAGTAATAAGCCGTAAAGAACGAATATTTTTATACACAGGTATCAATATGGCATCTTTTTTAGAATCAACTGCGATTTTTTTTCTGCATGAAATTTTCATAATAATCACCTGAAAAATAATAATATATAAATATCTGCCAATATTTATAATAAATTTTTATAAAAAAAAATACAAAAATTTTAAATTTAAACAAAAAAATTTTAAAAATAAGTATTAAATAAAAAAGTTCGTTGCATTATTGGGCTGTATATATATAATGATAAGGGGAGTAATCAATGGTTAAAAATCATGATAAGCCATTATTTTATGGTCATAAGGTTTTAGTGTTAACAGCTGTGGAGTTTGTGCTGGCATTTTCTGGTTTAGGTTATTATATACCATATGGCAGTGCAACCATAATGTATATTCCCGTAATAGCTGCTGCATATTTTTACGGCATAAAAGCAGGTGTAATTTTAGGTGCGGCTTTTGGTGTTACAAGTATATGGAAAGCATCTATGGCAGGAGTTGGTTACTTTGATTCCCTTTTTTCGCCATTTGCAAGCGGCAATATAGCAGGCAGTATATATGTTGCAATTGGTGCAAGAATCCTTTTTGGCTTTGCAGCAGGTGTGCTGTTTAAACTGTTTAAAAATGTTAAAGTTAATGAATACATAAAAGTTACATTTCTATCAGTTGCTGCTCATCTGATACACACTTTTCTTGTGCTTATCCCTATGGAATACTTATTCCCTAAGGCACATATTGATGAAGAATATATTGCAGGCAGTATTTTTTCTTTTAATGAAATCTTGCAGATTATTATTTTAACAGTCAGTATGTGTTTAGCAGTTTATATCTCAAAAAA
>CAMEZN010000228.1 GCA_945947845.1 uncultured Mucispirillum sp.
AGATGCTGTTATCATTCCAGAGGTTGAGCCAGACTTAGAAGGTATAGCAGAAAAATTTAAGAAAAGAGCTATTGATGGTAAAACAAGAAATATTTTAATTGTTGCAGAAGGTGCTGGTTCTGCTTATGATTTTGGCCAGAAATTAAAAGAAGCAGGCACTTTTGATGCTAGGATAACAATATTAGGACATGTTCAAAGGGGTGGTTTTCCATCATATTTTGACAGAGTTCTTGGTTCTCGCATGGGAGCTGCTGCCATTGAAGGCTTACGAGCTGGTAAAACTGCTGTGATGACTGGTCTGCAAGGTAACAAAATAGAATTTGTGCCTTATGAAGAAGTGTTTTCTAAAAAGCATGAATTAAATAATAATATTATTAAGCTTCTTGATGATTTAGCATAAAAAAACCCTGTCTTATGACAGGGAATATTTTTATATATTTACATTTTAATTGTTTTCTTCTGATTTATTTTCTTCTGTTTCTTCTGGTGTATCTTCAATTTCAACAAACTTGATTCTATTGCGAACAATATCAGATAATGCTTTTGATGTAACTTTTTCACCCGGTTTTAAATCAGATAAAACAGTTGTTTTATCAGGATTATTTAATTCTCTTGCACGAAGTGCTGCTAAATGAACAAGTTTAAATCTGCTATCCACATTTTTTTGGTTAATAACTCTTTCAATGTCTAAAAATGCCATTTGACTCTCCTTATTATATATTCATAAATTCATTAACATTATTATATTGATTAGTTCTAAGTTTTTCTGCAAGGTAAATATTTTCTAATTTCTTAAAAGCTTCATCACTTGCATCGTTAACTATTAAATAATCATATTTTTTAAAATATTCAACTTCTTTTTTTGCATTTTCTAACCTTAATGCAATATTTTCAGCTTTATCTGTGCCTCTATTTTCAAGTCTTGTTTTAAGTTCAGTAAGGCTTGGAGCAGCTATAAAAATAAAAGTTGCAATGTTATCAAGCTTTTCTTTTAACTGCATTGCTCCTTGTGGGTCAATATCTAAAAAAATATCAATACCGTTATTTAAAGCATCATTAATTTGTGTTTTAGATGTGCCATAGTAATTGCCATGCACTTCTGCCCATTCTAAAAAATCATTATTTTCTATCATTTTTTTAAATGTATCTTTATTTATAAAAAAATATTCTTTCCCATTTACTTCATTACCCCTAGGCTCTCTTGTAGTATATGATATAGAATATTTAACAGCAGGGTATTTATTTATAAGCATAGAACATAATGTAGATTTACCTGCACCACTTGGTGCTGAAATTATATATAACCTGCCTTTATTCATAAAGCCTCCAAAATATGTAGGGCTATTTAATTATAAAACAAAAAATTAGTCAATATTTAAATTTATTATTTATAAAACAGGTTGTATTACTTTGTTGTTATTATGTTGTATTATTTTATACTCATTGCCATAAATTTCTTTTAAAAGGCTGTCATTTAAAATATCTGCTGTCAAACCTTTTGAAAGAACTTCTCCATTTTTTATAACAATTGTATTTTCAGCAAACCATAAAAGATGGTTTGGGTCATGGCTGCAAGCAATAATAAGTTTTCCATTTTCAGCTAATTTTTTTAATATTTTCCATATAGTAATTTGATTATTAAAATCAAGAGCACTTGTAGGTTCATCAAGTATCATTATAGGTGCATTTTGTGCAATAGACCTAGCTATTAATGTAAGCTGCCTTTGACCACCGCTTAATGCTGTAACAGGTTTATCTGCAATATCTGCTATATCTACCATATCTATGGCTTTTTCAGCTTCTATATAATCTTCTTTTTTTAATCCAAATATACCACCCATATATGGCGACCTGCCCATTAAAACTATTTCTTTAACAGTAAATGGAAATGGCGGTTTATGCTCCTGTGGAACATAGGATATTAACCTAGCCAGTTTTTGTGTAT
The DNA here is from genome assembly GCA_945947845.1 of uncultured Mucispirillum sp. Lineage (GTDB taxonomy): Bacteria > Chrysiogenota > Deferribacteres > Deferribacterales > Mucispirillaceae > Mucispirillum. Next base: position 1,946 of record CAMEZN010000228.1, read on the forward strand.
TTAATTTTTTATAATCAATATTATTTATTTTAATATGACAGCTTGCAGGTTTTAAAAGCCCTAATATACATTTAAAAAAAGTAGTTTTTCCACTTCCATTAGGACCCATAAGACCCCATAAACTGCCACTTTCTGCATTAAATGATATATTTTTTAAAATATGATTATCTCCATAGTAAAAGTTTAAATTTTTTATATCAAGCATATTTCACCTAATTAAAAAGTCTTCCGCTTTTAGCACGGAGTATCCATATTAAAAATGGAGCACCAATAATAGATGTAATAATACCAATAGGTATTTCACCAGATGTTAATGTTCTTGCAATAGTATCACATATTAATAGATATACTGCACCACCAAGGCTTGCAATAGGTATAACATATCTGTTATCAGGTCCAGTTATAAGTCTTGCAGCATGTGGCATCATTAAACCTACCCATGCTATAATCCCTACACTTGCAACACATACTGCTGTCATTAGTGTAGCTGTTATAATAAAAATAGTTTTATAGGTATCAGGGTTTATTCCCAAAGTTTTTGCATCATCATCTCCTATTGATAGAAGATTTAATTTCCATGCAAAAATCCATGAAATTATAAAACATATAAATATTACTGCTGCATTTATATATATATCACTCCAAGCAGCATGATATAAACCACCCATCATCCAGAATGTTATTTCTCTTAACTGTGTATCTTCTGATAAATATTTCATAATTGAAACAAGTGCAGAAAAAATAGAACCTATAATGACACCAGAAAGAACAAGACCAACTGTATTTATTTCTCCTTTCTGTCTTGCAAGCATATATGAAGAAAGCACAGCTAATAATGCGAATATAAATGCACTAATTTGAACTGGAAGAAAAAGAGCTGGAAATAATATTGCAAGGGCTGCCCCAAAACTTGCACCACTTGAAGCACCAAGAATAAAAGGCTCAACTAATGGATTTCTAAAACAGCCTTGGTATAGTGCACCAGCTGTGGAAAGAGCTATACCTGCAAGTATTGCCATTATCACTCGCGGCATACGCATATTCCATACAATAGCTATATCTCTTTTTGATAACTCATCAAAACTAAATCCAGTTATTTTATAAAGTATAATATTTACTACTGTTGCAGGTGAAAGTTCAGAATTCCCAGAGATAACTGCAAAAATTACAGCACAACATAATATAATTATAAGTAAAATAATAATTATTTTTCTTTTATCTGCTAATATATTAAAAATCATTTTCCACAGTCCAGTCAAGCAGCTGTTCACTTCTTAATGATTTAGCTGTTTTATCATCAACATTATATACTTTTTTATAAAAATCTAATGCAAACTGATGAACTTTAATATCACTAAATAATTCTGGATAAGCAGCTTTTGCTATAATTAATATATCAAGTGGATATTCTACTCTGCGGGAACAGTTCATAGGAGTCCATGGAAGAGCATAAACTCGTTTATTTTGCACAGCTTTTAATTGATTTAAATTCTGGTAATATGGAGCTTTCAATAACTCATCGGCAGGGTGGTATCCATTTTGTGTTGGAAGCAGTATAACATCTGGGTCAAGAGCATATACTTGTTCACCACTTAATATAATATTATTTCCTTTACCTTGGTATGAATTTTTTGCATTAACAATGTTTTCTATAATATACGATTCTGGTGTAGTAACCCCTGAAACCATTCCAGAACCGCCTTGTTTTCGTGCAGCAGAATTTAATCCAAAATATAAAACTGTCGATTTATTTTTAATATTTTTAGTTCTATTT
>CAMEZN010000229.1 GCA_945947845.1 uncultured Mucispirillum sp.
ATAAAATTTACAGCCTGTTCCTGTGCCGTTATATTAATCATACTGTTCTCTTGTGTCATCAAGTCCGCCAGTTGCTCGGCCAACAGGCCGTGTGCCATCAACTTGGCTGTAAAGCTGGTTCAGACCGCATGGTTCATATAATGAAGGCATAAGGAAGAAATCACTTCCTGCTTCTATAAGGTGAGAGCGGGCTTCATCATATCCTATATATGCACCTATTCTGCCCGGATATCTTGCAGGAAGTCCGCCAAAATACCACTGAGCATCTTCATCACCAGAGCCTAATATAACAACCTGACATACCATAGAATTTACAGCTCTTTCAACAGCACCAGCTAAAAGCCCCAGACCTTTTTGAGAAGCAAATCTGCCAATAAAACCAAAAAGTGGAACATTTGGTGCATCATTTAAATCAAACATTTTTTGCAGTGCTTTTTTATTTGCTTTTTTACCTGTTTTATATGTTTTTATATCGTATTGTTTTGGTATTAGTTTATCTGTTGCAGGGTTCCATACTTTTGTATCAATACCGTTTAAAATACCGCATAAATCAGCAGAGCGGCTGCGTAAAAGGTCATGAAGACCGCCAGAACCAATAGGTCCCATAATTTCATGAGCATAAGTAGGGCTTACAGTGGTTATTTTATCAGCAAAGGCAATACCGCCTTTTAAAATATTTAATCTGCCAAAGGATTCAAAAGCTCCTGCATTGAAATCCTGCAAATATATTTTAGCATAGTCAAGAACACTTGTATCAAAATTGCCTTGATATCCAATATTATGTATAGTTATAACTGACCTTGTGCCCCAGAAGAAAGCATCTTCACCGCATTTTAAGTAGTATGGTATAAAAGCAGTCTGCCAGTCGTTAGTGTGTATAATATCTGGCTGAAAATTTAAATCTTTTGCAAGCTGCATAGCAGCACGGCAGAAGAAAGCATATCTATATGGGTTATCAGAATATTCACCAAAACTTTCATGGTATATTCCGGGCCTGTCAAAATATTTATTAAATTCTATAAAATATACATCATTTCCGTAAGGCTCTGTTGTATGATATACACTATACCATTCTTCACAGTTACCCATATGAACACAAGCCATATCCATAACTTTTTTAAGTTTATATTTTTCTCTGTTTACTTTTGAGTAAAGAGGCATAACAGATTTTACTTCAATCCCTTTACCTGCTAATGCTTTTGGCAGTGCAGAAGCAACATCTGCCAGTCCACCTGTTTTTGCATATGGTTCTATTTCACTTGCCACAAATAAAACTTTAATATTACTCATATTACCTCCTTAGACTAAAAGTATATTTTTAGGATAACATATATATTTTTATATTACAAGGCTAATAGAGTATTTTTACATAAAATATTATACAGCAGAATATTTAAGATAGAATAAAATAAATTATTTATTATTTTAAGAAACTGGCTTATTTTTAAAGGTTTGGTATAGTTGAATTATTGTGTCTTTTAAAAAATGATAATTCTTATAATAGAAGAAAACTTATATTGTAAAAATAATATGTTTCATGTTTATATTATAATTGTTGTATAAATATTTATTATTAATTGATATATAAGGATAAATAATATAAAAATACTGTTTGTTTTAATGTTCCATGACAAATGTCTAATAGTTATGTATGCTTGTTTTATATATTTTATAAAATATAACGATGTTACATATAAAAAGAGAAAATGAAAAATATAATAATTTTTTTGTAAAAGTGTAAAAAACAGCCTTTTTTTAGTGGTTTTATTGAATTTTTATATAATAAGATAAAAATGGTATTAAATAAACATATAAAATAATTTAAGTTTTTATACATAGTTTACAATAAAATATTATGAAATATTAACAAATTATACTTATATGTATAATATCCATTATTTATAGATAAATTCTTGTTGCATTTAATTCCTAGTCCATATATATAATATATAGCAAAAATAATTTTATGGAGGAGAATATGGGAAAAGATAATAATGTTTTAAAAACATTAGGTAGTCTTTCTGTGTCAAGGCGTTCTTTTATGAAAGGTCTTGCAGCTGCCTATGCTCTTGGTACTGTGGCAGGTTGTTCTAATTCAGAAGATAATTCAATGATTCAAATGGGGGGGGGCTCACAAGGCGATGGTAACCTTTCTGGTTCAGATTTCGCAAACCCAACTATTTATTATACATCATGTGTTCATAACTGTGGAACAGGTGTTCGCTGTGTTTCTAAATTACATGTGGTAAATGGAAGAATTGTTAGAGTTACTTCTGATGACAGCGATATTGCATTTGATGGCTCATACAGGAATAAAGAGCAGTATAATGATGCTCGTTCTTTAACTTGTCCTAAGGGCAGGGCTATAAAATACCGTGCTCATCACCCTGCAAAACTTCGTTATGCTTTAAAACAAACTAAACAGCGTGGTGATGTTACAGGTTTTGTTCGTATTTCTGTTGATGATGCTTTAAAAGAAATCGCTGAAAAATACAGAGCAACAGTAAATAAATATGGCTCTGGTGCAGTTCATAATATTTATGGCACATCAGGTGGTTACAGTGGTCAAGGAACTTATGCAAGCTATGGCTCAACAAGGTCTGCTTTAACTCCAGCTGGTGCAAAAAGCGGTTATGGTGATTATAGTTACTACCAATACCATTTTGGTTCTGTAATTGTAGGTCATCCGGGTTCATGTGGTGCTTATACTAAATCTTCAAATGTTTCATGGCAGTTCCCAGCAATTGCGGGAGTAGTTAAAAATGTTGTATCTTGGGGAGCAAATATTCTTACAACAGTTAACTCTGCTGCATGGGCTTATATAAGAGCTTTTGAAAAATTAAGAGAACGTGGCGGTAAAGCATGGTTTATTGGACCAGAATTTACAGATACTGGTGTTACATGCCATACTGAGTGGGTTCGTTCCCGCAACTATACAGATGTTGCATTAATCATGGGTATGCTTCATGAAATGATTGTTAATACATTTAATGAAGATGGCTCATTAAAAGAGAAATCTGCATACTCATTAGATGTAAACTATATAGATACAATGGTTCATGGTTTCTTTGCTTCACCTGCATATTATGTAAATACTACTACTGGTGAGATTGTTAAAGATAAACCAGAAGATATGACAAATTACCGTTATGTAGAAGCAGTTGAAGGTGGCAAATGTTTAGCTGCTTATATTATGGGTAATGATACAAGGCTTCAATCCGCATTATATAGTAATTCAACTAACTATACAGCTAAAAAATTTAATGAAATTAGTGCTGGTCTTGCTCGTGCAGGGCAGGTTTCATGGACAGTTACAAAAGGAGATGCTACTGAGTATCAATATAAAAAAGATTTCAATGTGGCAAAAACTCCTGAATGGGCTGAAAAAATTACAGGTGTTCCAGCTGCTAAAATTAGAGAGCTTGCACATATGTATACTGATGAAGCTCAGCACCCAATTTTTAATGAGTGGGCTGGCGGCACACAAAAACAATTAAACGGTTCTATTCAGCTTTGGGCTATTACTGCACTTATGGCTATCACTAAAACTTTTGGTTTAAGTGGTGAAACTTTTAGTGGTGCATGGGCTACTACAAACTCTCGCGGTCCTGTTGCTGATACAAATACAAATAATTACCTTGATTTCAGCGGTATATCTGTTGGTAATTCTGGTGTTGGGTATGTTG
>CAMEZN010000230.1 GCA_945947845.1 uncultured Mucispirillum sp.
TGGTCTCCTGCACCGCCGGTATCAACACCCATTGCAATATCTGGTGATTGACGGTTTATTGTAGATATAACGCCGCATGTTTCATGGTCAAAACCAAATTTTGCTCTGGTATATCCTATACCTGCAATAGTATTTCTCACAACTGCTGGTATATCAACATAAGTTTTTGTTGTTACTTCACCAGAAACAATAACTAAACCAGTTGTAAGCATAGTTTCGCATGCTACACGGCTAAAAGGGTCATCTTTCAGCATAGCATCTAAAATAGCATCAGATATTTGGTCAGCCATTTTATCAGGGTGGCCTTCTGTAACAGATTCTGATGTAAATAAATAATTACGATTATCCATTAATCTTATACACTCCTTTATAGTGTTATATCTTTATTGATAAGAAGCAATAATCTGCTCCATCCTATCTTTTCCTAATAATTTTCTTCTTTTAATCTCTTTGATTTTTGTTTCAACTTCAGGTGGAAAATATTTTAAGCTGTATAAAGCTTCTAAATCCTGCTCAAAACGGATATGTTCATCAAAAAGTTTTTTAAATTCCATATTTTCTTTGCTAATTCGCTCATACAGCTCAAACTTATCTTCTGTCATATTTGCAGCTCCTATAATTAATTATTTTGAAGATAATATCATGCGGTAAGCATTTTTACCATCTCCATAGTAATTTGCTATGGTTGAAGTGATTTCTAAACCAAAGCTTTTATACATATGTATTGCAGTATTATTTTCACATGCAACTTCTAAATGCCATAAAACATTTTCGCCATAAATTTCTTTAATATGAGCAAAAAGGGCTTTACCTATCCCCTGTCTGCGACAGCCTTCATCAACTGCAATAGTAATTAATTCTGCTTCATGCCCTATAAGCCATGTAATAATATATGCTGCAATTTTTTTTTCTACTTCAAATACATAAATACTGGCATAATCTTTATAAAACTCCACTTCTATGGAAGCCTTCTCCCAAGGAGTATCAAAAGACATTACTTCAATATTATATATATCATTTAAATCTTCAAGAGATGCTTTTCTTATCAAGATTAATCTCTGCTTCAGATTTTCTCAAGTATATAGGCAAACACTCTGCACGAAATTCCCACAATTTACCACTCTGCACAGCAAAAGTTAAATTAGGGAAATAAAATTTGCCATTATTTATAAGAGTATAATCATTTATATTATCAATAATTTCTTCTAAATAATATGGAGAATACACATTATTAGTAAAATCATAATCTCTTACTGCATAAAAATCACCTTTTAAAAGAGATGCTGTTTTTATATTTGATTTACAAGAAACAACAGCTTCAATATCAAGAGATGATATGCCGTAAGCTTTTTTATTAGCACCTGATGATAAACCCAAAACCAATGCGACTCCAATTCTTACTCCTGTAAAAGAACCGGGCCCAATACCTGCATAGAATTCATCAATATTATCAATAGATAATTCTACTGATTTTAATATATTATCAACCTGTTCTAATAATAATTCACTCATCTTTTTACCAGCATAAATAAGCTGGCTTGCAATTACTGTATTATCTTTTGCAATAACTATAACAAGATAATCACTTGAAGTATCTACCAATAATCGTGTCATATTTCTAATATATACCACTTTGTTTTAATAAGTCAAGATTGATAATTATATTTTTATACATAGACAAATGGGTTGTGTTCTTTTTCATGTTTTATAGTTGTATGAAAACCATGGCCCGGAAGCACCATTGTATCATCAGGTAAAATATATAGTTTAGTTCTAATAGATTTTTCTAAATCATCATGAGAACCTGACGGGAAATCTGTTCTTCCAACTGATTCTAAAAATAATGTATCACCACTTATTAAAAAACCATCATCTTTAACATAGAAACATACACTGCCAGCAGAATGACCGGGAGTATGTATTACCTTTATTTCTATTTCATTAAAATTAATAATGTCATTATCATTAAAAAATTCATCAATTTCAGGAATTTTTACTGGCATAAGACCATAATTTGCTGCACTTTTGTTTGCTGATTTTCGCATTAATACATCATCTTTATGACACATTCCTTTAACATTGAAATAATCTTTTAAATCACTTACTGCACCAACATGGTCAAAATGACAGTGTGTTAGAAGTATCATCTTTACTGATAAATTTTTATTTTCAATATATGATTTTATATATTCATAATCACTGCCCGGGTCAAATATTATACATTCTTTTTCATTATGATATATATAGCAGTTTTCTGCTAAAAGTTTTAATGTGAGCCTTTCTATCTGCATTATTACCTCTTTATTATTAATGTAACAGGTCCATCATTTATTAAAGATACTTTCATATCTGCACCAAAAATACCTGATGCGGCTTTACCATTTATTTTAGAAGAAACATCTTGTATAAAATGATTATATATTTCTTTTGCAGTATCTGGTTTTGCTGCACCTGTAAAATCAGGCCTTCTGCCCTTTGAACAATCCCCTGCAAGAGTAAACTGACTTATTATAAGCATATCACCATTTATATCCTGCAAACATTTGCTCATTTTTCCTTTATCGTCTTCAAATACTCTTAAATTAAGTATTTTTTCAGACATATACGATATTTTGTCATCAGTATCTCCTTCTTCTACACAGAAAAATACAAGCAGACCTTTATCTATACTGCCTACAATCTCTCCATCAACTTTCACTGATGCTTCATACACTCTTTGAACTACTGATATCATCTTAACAACCTTAATACATTTATTTTCATTAATTTTAACACTGCAAAATATACAATAATACATATTAAAATATTAATAAGCACATATATTCCTAAATGCTGGCATAATACTAATGATATACCCATAATAATATTAGCAAATAACACTTTAACTAATATTTGAGCATTATTTTTTATATCAAATTTAAAATCTTTAATATGGTAAAATAATAATGCAGAATTTACAACAGCAGCAAGTGCTCCAGCCAAAGCAATACCAGCATGAGCTAAAAACTGCATTAAAATAAGACTTAATATAACATTTGCTAAAAATGCAAAAAATGCACATTTTACAGGTGTTTTTGTATTTTTTTCAGAATGAAATACTCTTGTTAATAAATTTGCCAAAGAAAAGAAAATAAGCCCAGAAGCATACATTTTTAAAGCCATAGACGTTTTTATTACAGATTCATCAGAAAATGCACTTGTTCTATGCAGAAAAAATGATGATAAATCTTGGAATACAAACTTAATTAGTTCAGCAGACAAACCAATTAAACCAATCGTTGCTGGAATAATTACAATAAAAAGGGATAAAAATGCTTTATTGATTATTTCATTTCTCCTTACTATATCATTATCTGCTCTTGCTTTTGAAAGTTCTGTTAGGCTTACAACTCCAAGTGTTACAGAAAATACTCCAAGTGGAAATTGAAAAAGCCTGCTTGCATAAAAAAGCCATGAAATAGAACCCTGAGCAAGATATGATGTTAATATTCTGCCAATAACAAAATTTAACTGACTAATACTTACACCTGCCAAAGACGGCACAAGCAAAAGATATGTTTTTTTCACATCTTCATCAAAAGTCTTTGAAAATGAAGGTCTGTATCCATAATACATTGAAACAAAATAAACAATTATCAGCTGTAAAATACCACCAGCTATTACACCATATGCAAGATATGT
>CAMEZN010000231.1 GCA_945947845.1 uncultured Mucispirillum sp.
ATTAATATTTTATTTACGATTCTTCCAAGCTCAGTTGGGTGGAATTTTTTTTCTTTCAATTCTGTATACTGTCTTTCTACAATTGTAGAAATAATGGCAGCATAAGTAGACGGCCTGCCTATTCCCTGCTGCTCTAATGTTTTAACAAGAGTAGCTTCTGTATACCGCGGCGGGCTTTGTGTAAAGTGCTGTTTCTTTTCTGTTTTATCCCTTAATGCAGGAGTATTTTCTGAGATTTTAAAAGAAATAGTAGTTTCTTCATCATCATCGTTTTTAATATCTTCTTCTTTGCTTTCAAGATATAATTTAGTAAATCCTGCAAAAGCAAGAGTTTTAGCAGCTGCTTTAAATTCGTAATCTTTGCCAGTTAAGCGGACTACTGTCTGGTTATATACAGCTTCTGCCATTTGGCTTGATACAAACCGTTCCCAAATAAGTTTATAAAGCTTATACTGGTCATTAGTTAGATATTTTTTTATTTCAGCCGGTGTTCTTAAAACTGATGTAGGTCTAATAGCTTCGTGAGCGTCCTGCACATTATTTGATTTTTTAGAAGCTTTTTTAGTTTTAGAAACATATTCTTTGCCAAAGTTTTTTTCAATATATTCTTTTGCCTGATTTTCTGCCTCAGGTGCAATACGGGTAGAGTCTGTTCTCATATATGTAATAAGACCAACAGGACCTTCTGCAAGCTCAACCCCTTCATATAAACTTTGGGCAACAGCCATTGCTTTTTTAGCAGTAAAGCCTAATTTTCTAATAGCTTCCTGCTGCATTCTTGAAGTTATAAAAGGCTCGGCAGGGTTCTGCTTTACTGCCTTTTCTTCTACACCTGATACAATAAAATCTACCGGCATATCAGCAAGTATTTTTTCAGCTTCCTTTTCTGTTTTAATTTCAGCTTTTTTGCCTTTTATTTTATCAAGCTTGGCTTTTAATACCCCTTTTTCCTGAGAACCTTTATTTTCTATATTAAAATCTGCACTAATGCTCCAAGATTCAACAGGCACAAATTTTTCAATTTCTTCTTCTCTTTCGCATATCAGCCTTAATGCAACAGACTGCACACGGCCGGCAGAAAGCCCATAGCGAAGCGGTTTCCATAAAAGCGGGCTTACCATGTAGCCTACAAGCCTGTCTAATATTCTTCTTGACTGCTGAGCATTTACTCTATTTAAGTTAATATCGCCCGGATTATTTATGCCGTCAAGTATACCTTTTTTAGTAATCTCATTAAAGAGCACTCGTTTCACAGGTTTATCTTTATCAATTTGGCTTGCTATATGCCATGCAATAGCTTCCCCCTCTCTATCAGGGTCCGGTGCAAGAAAGATTTTATCAGCTTTTTTTGCATTACTTTTAAGGGAAGATATAACTTTTTCTTTACCTTCTATGACTATATATTTAGGCTCAAAGTTATGCTCAATATCAACACCAAGTTCATTTGTTGGAAGGTCAATAATATGTCCAACACTGGCGATTACTTTATAATCTGAGCCAAGGTATTTTTCAATAGTTTTAGCCTTTGCAGGTGATTCAACAATTACCAGGTTCATAATTTTACCCATCTATATTATTTTAATTATATATTTTTCATTTTTATCTTTTTCAATAATGCCGTCAAGTTCAAGGCATGCTATGGCACTCATTGCTGATACAACATCAATATTCAGCTTTAAGCAAAGATCATTTAAAGATAAAGGCTCAATAGATAAAGCATCATATATCTTTTGCCCTGTTTCATCTTCAATTGTAAATTGTTTTGCATTATTTTCAACAATTTCATTGTTATTTTCATTCAATTTAATTTTTAAGTCATATTGTAAATCAGAAATTATGTCAAGAGATGATTCTAAAAATTTTGCTCCCTGCCTTAAAAGAGAGTTTGTTGCACTGTTTTTCCCGCCCGGAAAAGCAGGCACTGCAAAAATATCTCTGTTTTGTTCTAATGCAAACCTGCATGTTATTAGAGAGCCGCTTCTATATCCTGCTTCTATCACTGCAATAGCTTTTGAAAGACCAGAAATAATTCTGTTTCTTCTAGGGAAGTTATTTGGAAGAGGCGACTCATCAAGGGTAAACTCACTAATCAGGCAGCCACCTTTTTCTATTATTTTATCAATATATTTAGTGTGAGCTGCTGGGTATATATTTGCAAGCCCACTGCCTAAAACACAAGCAGTTGCACCAGTTTCTAATGCTCCCTTGTGGGAAGCTATATCTATACCGTAAGCAAAACCGCTTACAACAGTTATACCTACTTCTGCTAATTCCTTAGAAAGTTTATATGCAAAATTTTCTGCCTGTTTAGAGCAGCTCCTAGAACCAACTATTCCAACAGATATATTGTTAAGGCACTCATGGTTTCCAAGCACATAAAGCAGAGCTGGCGGAGCATATACTTCTTTAAGCATTTTAGGGTATCTTTCATCTTCTAATGTTATTATAGAAATTCCTAATGAATGTGCCCGCCTTATCTGGCTTTCAACAGCCTGTTCGTTAAAGGCTTTTGAGAGAATTCTATCAATAACAGCACTTTGAATATTTGAGCCGTAGAAAAAGTCTGCCTTTTCTTTAAATATACCAGAGATTGTGCCCCGCTTTTCCATAATTAAAGAAATGATAGTATCACTTAAACCTTTAATATGCTTTAAAGCCATATATTCATAAACAGTATCTATGATAAACTCCCTGAAAATGATGATAGAAGAAAGGATATAATATAGGATATAAAATGTCAAATAAATAAATTGGAGTTAGTTGAATACAATGATATATATTTTAAAATAATATTGCAAAAAAAGAAAGTTTTGATATAATTTGTATATACATAAAAGAGGCAAATAAATTGAGTAATAAGTTTAGAATATTAGATTTATTTAGTGGTGCGGGTGGTTTTTCCTTAGGATTTGATATGGTTGAGGGTTTTTCAACGGTATTAGCTGTTGATTTTGATAAAAGTGCTATTAATACATTTCAAAATAATTTTAAAAAAACTAAGTGTATTTGTGGTAATATATCCGATTATGATACAAAAAAGTTAATAATTCAAGAAGCAATTAAGAAAAATGTTAACATGATAATAGGTGGTCCACCATGTCAAGGATTTAGTTTAAAAGGCAAAAATTTGGGTATGCATGATAAACGAAATTATTTGTTTTTAGAATATATGGCAATAGTTAAAGCAGTTCAACCAAAGATATTTGTTATTGAAAATGTAAAAAATATGATTTCTTCGTCTAATGGTTTTTTTATTAAGCAGATTTATGAGAATTTTATATCATTGGGATATAATGTTACATATGGAATATTAAATTCAGTAAATTTTGGTGTTCCACAAAATAGAGAAAGGGCAATAGTTGTAGGTATAAAAGGTGATTTGTCGCTTAACATTAATAACATTTCTAAAGATTTAAACACTTTTGTTACAGTAAGAGATGCTATTTTTGATTTGTCATACTTGAATTCTGGAGAGGGTGCGGAAGTAATGACATATTCAACTGATATATCAAGTGATTATCAAAGGTTAATGCGAACTCATTCTAATAATTTGTATAATCATAGAGCAACAAATCATTCTAAATTTGCTGTAGAAAAAATGAATATGATTCCTCCAGAAGGGGATAAGAGCTCATTACCTAAAGAGTTACACGGTAAACAACAGT
>CAMEZN010000232.1 GCA_945947845.1 uncultured Mucispirillum sp.
CATAATCTAAGCCTGATATGGATAATACTGGTGCTATACCAATATATGGAATTAAGGCATTATGTCTGTTGCCAAGTGTAGATTGTATTAATACATATGGTTTAAAGTCAAGTGTCCAAGAAACATTTTTGCCGCCCCATTCAAGCCAGCTGGTATCTGCTGAAAGCTCCATACCAACATATTTCCATAATAAACCACCAACAGTTAATTTTACTGGACCAGTAGATGACCAGCTGCCGCCTACACTTTGAGAATAACCATATCCAACTGTTAACCAGCTGTATTTTGCAGTTTCTTGTGCCTCAGCTTTTTCTACTGATAAAAATATAGAAAATAAAAAAAATAAAATAAATAATTTTTTCATATTAAAACTCCGTATAAATAAAAATTCTTATATTTCCTTAAAAATCCTAGCATATTTATACTTTTCTTTCAATAACTTATTTATACACAATTTTATAAAAAAAAAGCCAGAAAAGTAGTAAAACCTTTCTGGCAGTTAAATAATTATGATTATAATATAAGATGTTAAAAGCCAAGATATGCAGCTTTTACACTTTCATTATCCATTAAATTTACAGCCTTATCTTCCATAACAATATTACCAGTTTCCATTACATAACCTCTATGAGCAATAGAAAGTGCAAGTGTAGCATTTTGTTCAACAAGCAATACTGTTGTGCCCTGTTCATTTATTTTTTTAATAATATTAAATATATCTTGCACAAAGATAGGAGCAAGACCTAATGATGGCTCGTCCATTAATAATAATTTTGGTTTACTCATTAATGCCCTTGCAATTGCAAGCATTTGCTGCTCACCGCCTGATAATGTGCCGCCAAGCTGATTAAACCGTTCTGCAAGGCGGGGAAATAATGATGTAACATAATCTATATCATCTTTTATCCCCTGTTTATCTTTCCTTAAAAATGCACCAAGCCTTAAATTCTCCATAACTGTTAAATTAGGAAATATTTCCCTGCCCTCAGGAACCTGTATAAGACCGCTTTCTACAATCTTATCAGTAGGCATATATGTTATATCTTTACCATTAAACTCTATACTGCCAGCAATAGAACGAACTAACCCTGAAATAGTATTTAATGTTGTGCTTTTCCCTGCTCCATTTGCACCAATAATTGTTACAATTTCGCCTTCATTTACAACTAAATCTATTCCTTTAAGTGCATAAATACTGCCATATTTAGTTTGGACAGAAGTAAGCCTTAACATATTATTCCCCCTTACCTAAATATGCTTTAATAACTGCCGGATTATTCCTTATTTCCTCAGGTGTGCCCTCGGCAATTTTTTGCCCATAATCAAGCACAACAATTCTATCTGATATACCCATTACAAGCTTCATATCATGCTCAATTAAAAAAATAGTTTTCTTTAAATTATTTTTTATATTTTTAATAATAGTCATAAGCCCAGCAGTTTCTGACGGATTAAGACCAGCAGCAGGCTCATCTAATAAAAGTAAATCTGCACCAGTTGCAATAGCACGGCATATTTCAAGCTCTCTTTGTTTACCATAAGATAAATTTTCAGCCCTTTGGTCTTTATATTCTGCTAAATTAGCATATTCTAAATATTGTAAAGCCTGCTTTTGAACATTTTGCTTTTCAGTATCTCCCGGACCAAAAGGAAGCAGGGATAAAAAGAAGTTTATATGCCGCCTGTTATTCATAGCTAATATAATGTTTTCAAGCACTGTTAACTGTTTAAAAAGTCTTATATTCTGAAATGTTCTTGCTATACCTAAATTAGTTATCTGGTGCGGTTTATATTTTTTTAAATTTTTACCTTTATAAAGTATTGCTCCACTTGTTGCGGTATATACACCAGTAATTAAATTAAAGGTTGATGTTTTACCCGCTCCATTAGGACCAATAAGGCTTAAAATCTCATTTTCTTTCATTTTAAAATTAACATTGCTGACAGCCTTTAAACCGCCAAATGTTAATGATACATTTTGTAACTCTAATATAGTATTATCTGACATTTTCTACCACCATACCTACACATTTACTCTGATACTGCCAAAAAGACCTCTTGGACGAAATACCATCATAAATATTAAAACAATACCATACATAATCATTCTATATTCCTGAGCAAACCTTAATAACTCTGGAATAGCTGTTAAAACAGTTGTGCCTGCTATAACACCTACAATACTTCCCATACCACCTAAAACAAGCATACAAAGCATTTCAATTGACCGCATAAACCCAAAATCTCCCGGGCTTATAACTGTCATATAGCTGGCATATAAAGCACCACCAAGACCAGCAAATGCTGAACCTATTGCAAATGATAATATTTTATGGCGGGCTATATCTATACCCATCATTTGAGCTGCCACCTCATCTTCTCTGATACTTCTTAATGCAAGGCCAAATTTTGAACGTTCTAAGGCTATCATAAATAATGTTGCTATAACAACAAGAATAAGCACTAATATAAGGTTTGTATTACCCGGGATACCACCTAAACTTGTTGAAAGAAGTTTTTCTGAACCATGGATTGTTACTTTTACATTTAATATTACTACACGAACTATCTCACAAAAACCAAGTGTAGCAATAGCAAGATAATCACCACGAAGCCTAAGTATTGGTATACCAAATAAACCACCAATTAAACCAGCCATTAATGTGGCAATAACTAATGCTGCACCAAAAGGAACTCCAAGCATTAACATTAAAAGAGCTGATGTATATGCACCAATACTAAAAAATGCAGAATGACCTAATGATAACTGACCAGTTACACCAGTAATCAAATTAAGACCTAAAACTGTAATAATATTAATACCTGAAAATATTAATATATTAACAATATCTATACTCATATTACACCTTCTCTTTCATTGTTTTGCCAAATATACCTGTTGGCTTGATTATAAGAATAAGTATAAGTATTCCAAAAGCTATCGCATCTTTATAAGATGATGATAAAAATGCAATACCAATAACTTCTGCAATACCTAAAACAATACCACCTACCACAGCACCGGGAATACTTCCTATACCACCTAATACAGCTGCAACAAAGGCTTTTAAACCATACATCATACCAATAGTAGGACTAACTGACTGATAATATGTGCCAACAAGCACTCCTGCAACACCTGCTAATGCAGAACCTATTACAAATGTCATTGCTATAACTTTATCAGGATTAATGCCCATAAGCCTTGCAGCATTTAAATTATGAGATACTGCCCGCATTGAAAGACCAAATTTTGTTCTGTGTATAATATAAAATAATATACCCATTAAAATAAATGAAAATACAATAATAAATATCTGCAATGATGATACACTAAAAGAACCTATCTTGATTGTGCCAGTAAAGAAACCCATTCTATAAGGCTGGTCGCTTGTGCCTCTTAAAAGCATTACCATATTAGAAAGTATCATAGACATACCAATTGCACTAATTAAAGCATTAATACGAGAATTACCGCCTGCATTAGTTGATTTTACTCGGCTTACAACAAGCCAGTATACAAGCAGAATAAAGGCAAATGATACAAATACCATTGTTGTCATATCAAAATACCATGAAAGATATGCTAATATTACAAATGCAATAATATAGAGTAATGTATATACTATAATTTTTTGATTAATATTTTCTTTTTTTA
>CAMEZN010000233.1 GCA_945947845.1 uncultured Mucispirillum sp.
ATTTATCATATAAAAACACATCATTTGTTTTTTATTTATTTTTTATATCACTTTTTTTTGCAAATATTTTAATATCAATAGGAGCATATAAAAAAATAAAGCAATATTCATAAATATATGTAAATATATCTGTTAAATTATTATAATATTTTATTGCAGTAGCAGTAAATTTTATATATAATATGCACATCTTATTTCTATTGAGGAGAGCCTTGATTGGTTACTGATTTAAAAGAAATTGCATTAAAAAATTATACACAGAAAGTTTTTTTAAAACACAGTCTGTTAAATGCTTTTATTCTATATAAACTTGTTGCAAAAGATTTTTTAAAGTATTTTATTTTTAAAATTAAACCATTTTCAAGATATGAGTTTTGGTGTTTTTTAACTGCAAGTATTATTATATTGTTTTTTACAGGTTCAGTATTAATTCTTATCAGCTTTGCAGTTCCAGTTTTTTCTGCTGTTGCAGAATTTATTTTTTATGTATGTGCTATTTTTTCTGCTTCAATGACATTGCGGGTTTTTGCTGGCAGGTTGAAAAATGCAAAAGAATATGTTTCATATGTTGATTTAATGCCAAATAAACATAAAATTTTTGATAAAATAGAAACTTTTTTTCTTAACCTGTTTTTTAGTATCCCTTTATTTTATACGGCAGCATTTTTAAAGATTATACTTTTATCTATATATTTATTTGGTCATTTTTTTTATGGTGTGGGCAGTATAGAATTGGTGGATACACTTTACAAAATAAAACTTATTGACTTTATAGTTTTTATTCTTAAAGCTATGGGCACTGTTTATTTTGTTTTTTCAGTATCTCCATCAGTTAACAGGCTTGATTATTTAGAAAAATCAGGTGCGGAGTTCTACCGTGTTTCTAAATATTCCACATGGTATTCAAAAGAATATATTATAGATTATCTTTCTTTATTATCCAGTTTTTTTGTGGTTATCTCAATAGGTTATATTTTTATTGTAGGATATTCTATATCATTGCATATTGTAATATGTGTAGCAGTAGTTATTCAGGGCACAGCATTAATGCTTTCAGGAAGATTTTTATCTATTATTATGGGTTTAAGCGGTATTTTATTTATAATTTATACAAATATAGTTTTTGCTTTTTATGGATTTGAGCAGCTGTTTATATCTGATGAAGCAGTATATTTTACAATTAATTATTATCAAGTAGCTGTTGCAATGCTTTTTATTGGCATGCTTTATTTTACTACATTTGATAGAGATATTATAAAAATATTATCTGTAATTAGTTTTTTCTTATCTTCTTTATTTATGCTGGAAGACTCAGTTGCATTTAAAGGAATGATTGTTTATGATGTGCATTCTTTAAATATTGCTTTTTATGCTTTTGTTGAATTAATTTCTATATTTATTTTTTTAAGCCGAGTAGCATATAATAAAGGAAGTTACCAATCTGATGCAAGGTATGCAGCTATGCTTTGGAATGATTTTCGTGAAATAGTTAATTTCATAAAGATTAAACATATTTATATGATATTATACTATTCAGCAATAGCTATGGTGATATATTCTGTATTTATGTGGCTTATTCCATTTGTATTTAATATAACAGCTGAACAGCAAATGGATATGGATATTATGAAAACATTTTTTCATTTAAGGCATATAATAGCATTTTATATATTTTTAGGGCTTTTCCTGCTTTTTAAAAACTATAATGATGTTTTCCCAATGTTTATAATTTCAGCTGTTATTCTTGGTGAAGTATATGTATTGCTTTTTACCCCTATTACTATGCTTATTACAGATTTGCGAATATACCCAGTAGAATATATTTATGTATTTTTATATTCTATAATGTTTGTTATTGCTGTATGTATCAGCAGATATAATTATTATATAGCAGCAGGTTTTGGTTTATCATTTATTTTAATACTTGTTACTATGTCAGATATTTTATTTAATGCTGGTTTTCAAGATAATATTTATGTATATAATTTATTCTTTTTTACATTAATAGTAAGTAATTTATTTGTAGTATTTGGCTCTTATAGCAAAATAAAGGAAGAAAAAAGGCTGGAATTAGAACAATATGCAGGTTAGTAATATTTTAGCACTTCAACAGGTAAGTAAATATTTTTATACATCTGATGGTTTTTTTAATCAGGGCAGACATTTTGCAGCACTTGATAATGTTACATTAAATGTGGCTGCTGGTTCATCTCTTGGCATTGTTGGAGAATCTGGCAGCGGTAAAACAACGATTGCAAGACTTATGTGCGGTATATATAAGGCAGATAAAGGGAAAGTCTTATATTATGATAAAGAGATATCGGCATTATCTAAACAGGAAAAGAAAGAATATACAAAAAATGTGCAGATGGTTTTTCAGGACCCAAATAATACACTTAATCCAAAGCTCACAATAAAATCAGCATTAAGTGATGGGATAAAGCAGCATATAACGAAAGATAAATATGAAATACAGGAAAAGTTAGAGCAGCTTATGGAGATGGTGGGGCTTCCAAGTGAATATTTAGAGCGGTATCCACATGAGTTTTCAGGTGGTCAAAGGCAGCGGATTTCTATTGCTCGTGCTTTATCAATTAATCCAAAAGTGATTATTGCAGATGAGCCTGTCAGCTCCCTTGATGTATCTGTGCAGGCACAGATTTTAAATTTAATGAAATCCTTGCAAAAAAATGGAATTACCCTTATATTAATATCCCATAGTTTAGCAGTTGTTTCAAACTTATGTGAAAATATAGCAGTTATGCAGAAAGGAAAGATGGAAGAATATGGCAATACTTTGGAAGTGCTTGCAAATCCAAAATCAGAATATACAAAAAGCCTTTTAGCATCATCAAGTTATACGATTATGAATAATAATGAATAATGGAGAATATATGAATATTACACTTTATAATACAATGACTTCAAAAAAAGAAGAATTTAAGCCTATTAATGAAGGTAAAGTTGGAATGTATGTATGTGGTGTTACAGTTTATGATTATACACATATAGGACATGGCAGAAGTTCTGTTGCTTTTGATGTGATTAGAAGATTTTTTGAATATAAAGGATACGATGTTACTTTCGTTAAAAATTTCACAGATGTTGATGATAAAATCATTAACCGAGCAAATGAGCATAATGAGTTATGGAGTTCTCTTGCAGAAAGATTTATAAAAGAGCATGACATAGATATGGACAGCCTTTATATTAAAAGACCTACATATACTCCAATGGCAACAAAATTTATTGAGAAAATGATAAACTACTGTGAAAGGTTAATAGAAAAAGGTAATGCCTATGCAGTAGACGGCGATGTATATTTCAGAGTAAACTCTTTTAAAGAATACGGCAAACTTTCAGGCAGAAATTTAGATGACATGATGGCAGGAGCAAGAGTAGATGTTAATGATAAAAAGGAAAACCCGCTTGATTTTGCTTTATGGAAAGCAGCAAAGCCGGGCGAACCTTCTTGGACTTCGCCATGGGGTCAGGGCAGGCCGGGCTGGCATATAGAATGCAGTGTGATGAGTGAAGCTATTTTAGGCAGCCATATTGATATTCACGGCGGTGGTCAGGATTTAATTTTTCCTCATCATGAA
>CAMEZN010000234.1 GCA_945947845.1 uncultured Mucispirillum sp.
CTAATAAATCATCAATATGCAGACGTTTTTTCGCAGATATTTCTTGAAATTGATAATCACCACCCCATTCTTCCGGAATAATACCATACTCTGCAAGCTGTTGTTTAACTCTATCTGGATTAGCTCCATCTTTATCTATTTTATTAATAGCAACAACAATACGAACACCAGCAGCTTTTGCATGGTCAATGGCTTCTTTTGTCTGCGGCTTAACTCCATCATCTGCTGCAACTACTAATATAACAATATCTGTTAATAATGCACCACGAGCACGAAGTGTTGTAAATGCTTCATGACCCGGAGTATCTAAAAATGTAACTGTTCCATTACTACATTCTACTTCATATGCACCAATATGCTGAGTAATACCACCAGCTTCACCTGCAACAACACTTGTGGAACGAATAGCATCTAAAAGAGATGTTTTACCATGGTCAACATGGCCCATAACAGTTACTATTGGTGGACGTTTTTCTAAATCTTCTTCCTTATCCTCATAAACTGGAAGTAAATCATCTTCTGTAATAGTTTTAACAGTTACATCAACACCATATTCCAGCCCTAAAAGTTGAGCACTTTCTGCATCTATTGATTGGTTAACACTAGCCATAATACCCATAGAAAATAACTTTTTAATAAGCTCAGTTGTTTTTACACCTATTAAACTGCCAAATTCAGATATAACAATATGTTCCCCAATTTCAACTTTTTCTGGACGAACAAATACTTTTACTTGTGATTTATCTTGTTTTTTATTTACTTTTTTATTTAACTTATTTTTATTATAACTATTATTTTTTGGCTGCCTGTCAGGGTCAACATCTAATAAATCAGAAATATCAATATTTGGAGAGATAGTAGGAGTATTTTCTACCTCATTTTCAATATTAAGTTCGTCCATACCTTCGTTAATTGTTTTTATCCAGCTTTTTGAACGTTTACCATCTTTTTTGTTTTTTGGTTTTTTATTTTCCTTCTCTTTATCTTTATTTTCGTCTTCTTTCTTTTTAACAATACGCTTTCTTTCTTCATCGCCAGTCATAAAAACATTATCATTATTTATTCTTTGCTGACTGTTTGATTGCTGATTTTTACCTTTATTATCACGAAATCTTTCGTTTACACTGTCTTTATCTCTGTCCTGAAAACGTTTATCACTTTTATCCTTATCTTTATTAAAAGGTTTATCAGGTCTATCATTTCTATCTTTGGAAAAATTTTTATTTTTATCATTTTGTTTATTTTTATCTTTATTAAATGGTTTATCTTTACGGTCATCTTTTTTCTGTTCTTTTGGTCTTTCCTGATTTTTACTTTGAGAATTTTGATGGCTCTGTTGAGTTATGGTATGGCTTTGTTTTTGTATATTTTTAGCAGTTTCATTATTAGCAGTTACAGCAGTATTATTTACAGCATTATTATCTATATCTACATCATTTTTTACATCAGAAACAGCAGTTTGCACTTCTTCCTGTTTTAAAACAGCCTCTTTCACACCCTGCTCATTATTATTCTGCTGAGCAGCTTTTTCTTTATTATACTGTATTCTATCTTCATCAACTGTTTTAATATGCTGTTCCATTAATTTTTTTCGTTTTTTAAGCTCTTCTTTGCTTAATTTAATATTAGGACCGTCCTGCTGGCTGCCGGTGCTTTTATTACTTACAACAACTTCTTTAATTTTCACACCTTTTTTATGGCGTTCTAATGCCTTTTGAAGCATTTCCTGCCTTCTATCAAGCTGCCCCCTTTTATCAAGCCCTGCTGCAATAACATCTTCATCTTTTACATTATCGTTACCGCTTGATACCTGCACACCAGATGCCTGTAATATTTTTACAGCTTCCTCAACATTAATACCTGCATTTTTTGCCACATCACTAACTTTTTTTAATGCCATTTAATTCTCCGTAAAATAAACCATCAATATTTTCAATCAAGTTCTTATCTTTTATTAATTTATCTGCTGTATATTTATCATAAACTATACAGAAGTTTTTACTGCCATTATAAACTGCTTTATCCAATAATATAATATTTCTGCTGCTGCATACCCTATCATACCTGCATAAAACTAAATGTTCTGTATTTACATCAGCATTATATGTGCCATATAATTCAAAAAGATTATTTATATGGCATATAAGATTAGTTTTTATACTTTCTTGCAGTTTATTATATAATACATTTATATCTAAACTATTATCTAAATATTTATATACAGTTTTCTTCTTAAAAACCTTATTTAAACATAAGTGTTCTAGGCATACATAAAAACCTCTTCCCTGCATATTCTGCCAAAAATCAAAAACAATTTCTGGCAGAGTTATTCTCAGCAGATTAGATTTATGCTGCCTATTTCCGCAAAATGCACAAACTCTGTATTCTTTTGGTTTAGACAATTAATAAACCCTATTCTTCATCATCAAGTTCATCAAGTTTTGCAGTTAAATAATCTATTGCAGCATTAATTATACCAACAGCAGCCTCTTCAGAAATTTCTAAATAAGAAACAATTTCATCAACACTTGCACTAGAAAGTTTTTCTATATCACCTATACCGTGCTCCATTAATTTAGATATCATAGCATGGTCTAATGCTTCTAAATTTTCTAGGTTATAAAGCTCATAAAATGCTTTTAATTCCTGTTCCTGCTCTTCTAAACGGCTGGTTCTAATTTCTGCATATTCACTTTCTTTTAGAACATCTAACCGCCATTCAGTTAAAATAGCAGCAAGGCGAACATTTTGACCTTTCTTCCCAATAGCTAATGACAACTGGTCATCAGGAACAACTATTTCTATGGTTTTATCATCTTCAATAATATTTGTTAATAATACATTAGCAGGGCTTATTGCATTACATACATATTTAACTGGGTCTGGCGACCATTCAACAACATCAATTTTTTCTTTTTTCAATTCATCAGAAATTGTTGAAATTCTCGCACCTTTTACACCAATACAAGCACCTACTGGGTCAATATTAGAGTTTTTAGAGTATACTGCAACTTTTGCCCTGTCTCCCGGCTCTCGTGCTGCACCTTTTACCTCAATAATACCTTCAAATACTTCTGGTATTTCTGCTTCAAATAACTTTTTAAGGAAATTAGGGTGTGAACGAGACAATACTAACTGCGGCCAGCCTTTAACAAGTTTAATATCTAAAAGTAATGCACGAACATAATCATTTCTATTAAAAAACTCACCCGGTATCATTTCTTTTTTAGGAAGAATAGCTTCAGTTTTACCAATATTAATAATAATATTATCTCTATCAGTTTTTAAAATAGTTCCATTAACTATTTCACCAAGTTTACTTTGAAAATCATCTAGTATAACTTGTTTTTCAGCTTCTTTTAATTTTTCAATAAGTTTTTGTTTAGCAACAAGTGCTGCCTGCCTGCCTAATGCATCAAGAGTTGTAGGCACCATTAATATATCACCATACTGTGGATTTTCTTTATATTCTTTTGCTTCGTCCATAGTTATTTCATACCAGTTACTTTCTTTTGATTCTGAAACTTCTTTTGGTATTAATATATTTATAAGTCCTTTATCTAAATCAACAGTAACTTCTGGTTCCAAAT
>CAMEZN010000235.1 GCA_945947845.1 uncultured Mucispirillum sp.
AGTATTAAAAAGTGAATGTTTTAATATTTAGCCACTGCTTGGGAAGGCGAAAACAAACTTTGATTCTTAGCCGGAAGACCTGCCGATATTTGCCGCATATAATCAGGACTTATGCGGCTGATTATAAAAGCACAATGAATGCTTTATATAATTTGCTTTAATTTTTTATGCAGTTTGTCCTTTATGCTGTTTAAAGCACACTATTAAATAGGAGGTTATCGTCTATGATAACAAAATACCGCATTTTATACTTTATTCTTTTTCTTTTCTCATTTTTTCTTACTAACCCAGAAAAATCTTATTCAATGCATATTATGGAAGGCTTTATTTCACCAAGCTGGTCTATATTTTGGATAGTTTTATCTTTACCTTTTGTAATTTATGGTTTTTTTGCAATAAGAAAAAAAATCTCAGAAAATACAAAGTTTTTTGTTCTGCTTGCAATGTGTGGTGCATTTGCATTTGTTCTTTCTTCTCTTAAAATTCCGTCAGTTACAGGCAGCTGTTCTCACCCAACAGGTGTAGGCTTAGGGGCAGTGCTTTTTGGTCCAACTCCTATGGCAGTAATAGGTTTTATTATCCTTTTATTTCAGTCGCTTTTACTGGCTCACGGCGGCTTAACTACTATTGGAGCAAATGTATTTTCTATGGCAGTAGTTGGTCCTTTTGCAGCCTACGGGGTATTTAAAGGTGCTTTAAAGGCTGGAATAAGTGGTGGAATTGCTGTATTTTTAGCTGCTTTTGCAGGTGATATTTTAACATATATCACTACATCTATTCAGCTTGCACTAGCTCACCCTGATTCTGTTGGCGGTTTTACGGCTTCTTTATGGAAGTTTATGGGGATTTTTGCTTTAACTCAAATACCATTAGCAGTAAGCGAAGGTTTACTGTCAGTTATAGTGTATAATGTATTACTAAAATATTCACATAAAGAATTAACTCTTTTAAAAGCAGTATAGGAGAGTGAAATATGGCACTTTGGAAAAAAAATCTTATTTTATCAATAATAGTGATAGCTTTGGCAGTTTTGCCGCTTATTATATTAAAAAATGCTGAATTTGCAGGAGCTGATGGACTTGCTGAAACAGCAATAACGGAGATTAACCCAGATTATAAGCCTTGGTTTTCTTCTATTTATGAACCTGCAAGTGGTGAGATAGAGTCGCTGCTTTTTGCTGTGCAGGCTGCTATTGGTGCAGGTGTAGTTGGCTTTGTATTAGGCAGAATCACCGCTAAAAAGGGAGAATAATCTTGTATATTACTGATAAGTATGCCTATATTTCAAAACTTGCAAATAAAGACCCATTAGCAAAAGTGATTTTTACTTTTACTATGCTTTTTGTATGCCTTGTTTTAAATAATATATTTGTCAGTATATTTATACTATTATTTTTTGCAGGGCTTACAATTATTTCAAACCCTGCTGTTTCTTTCAAAAAATATATGAAATTTATGGCTGTTCCTTTTGGGTTTTTAATTATGGGTATTATTCCTATTCTGATTACATATTCATGCAGTGAAAGCATTATTATATTAATAGATAAGTATAATATAGGCATAACTTCTAATTCATTAGAAACAGCAATCAATCTTTTTTTCAGAGCATTATCAGCTGTAAGTATTACATATTTTCTAGCACTTTCTACTCCAATGGTTAGTTTTTTTGAAAGCCTTTATAAATTAAAGCTTCCTAAACTTTTTATTTCCCTTATGGAGCTTATATACAGATATATATTTATCTTAATAGATGAGGCTTCATCTATGTATAAAGCCCAGAAACTAAGGCTTGGTTACAGAAACTTTAAATCAAGTATGTTATGTATATCAGAACTTGCAGCTATGCTTTTCATAAGAGCATATAAACGGGCAGATTTTAGTTATCAGGCATTATTATCTAGAGGCTGGAATGGGGAGATTACAACAATAAATAATGAATATGAAAGTGCAAAGATTTT
Organism: uncultured Mucispirillum sp.; assembly: GCA_945947845.1. GTDB lineage: Bacteria > Chrysiogenota > Deferribacteres > Deferribacterales > Mucispirillaceae > Mucispirillum. The sequence continues at coordinate 1,959 of CAMEZN010000235.1, forward strand.
TTATATTTTAATATTTTTTCTTGCAGGTTTTTGTATTTTATTAAAGGCTGCTTTATGAGTGAAAGTATATTAAAATGTGAAAATTTATGTTTTTCTTATGATGATGAATTATCTCTTAATAATATATCCCTTAATATAAAAAGGGGCAGTATTACAGCAGTTCTTGGCAGAAACGGTGCCGGTAAATCTACATTATTTATGACTTTAAACGGGATAAACATAAAAGATAAAGGCACAGTATATTTTAATGATAAGTTAGTAGAATATAATAAAAAGGGCATTACAGAAATTCGGAAGAATATAGGCATAGTTTTTCAAGACCCTAATGACCAGCTTTTTTCTGCCAGTGTTTTAAAAGATGTATCATTTGGAGCATTAAATTTAGGTCTATCACAAGAAGAAGCAAAAATCAGGGCAGAAAACGCATTAAAAGAAGTAGAGATGTATGATTATATGGCTAGGCCAACCCATACATTAAGCTTTGGTCAGAAAAAAAGGGTGGCAATAGCTGGTATTTTAGCTATGGAGCCTAAGCTTATTATTTTAGATGAGCCAACAGCAGGGCTTGACCCAATGGGAGCAAATGAAATACTTATGCTTTTAAAAAAATTCAATCAGGAAAAGGGAACTACAATAATCATCGCAACTCATGAAATGGATATTGTGCCTTTATACTGTGATTATGCTTATGTGCTTGACAAAGGAAGTGTTGTTATGCAGGGAAGTCCTGAAGAAATATTCTGCCATGCAGATGAATTAAGAAAATATGATTTAAGGCTTCCACGGATTGCTCACCTTATGGAAATACTTAGAAAATATGATAATATTGCAGTAGATGAAAGTATTGATACTATATCAAAAGCACGCAGAGCAATAAAAGAGTTGGTTAATGGAAAAAATAATTAAAAAAGGCAGAACATTAGAACAAGGCTATACAACAGGCACATGTGCTCAGGCAGCTGCAAAGGCTGCCGCATTATATCTTTTCACTAATAAATATCAGGATTATATAGATATAAAAACACCGGCTGGAAAAGTATTAAATATAAAAATAAAGCATCTGGAAAAATATGATGATTATGCAGAATGTGCTGTTGTTAAAGAAAGCGGAGATGACCCAGATGTTACAAATGGTATAGAAATATCAGCAGCAGTTTATAAAGGGTATGAAAAATTAATAATAGATGGCGGCACTGGTATAGGCAGGGTAACAAAGCCGGGGTTAAAAGTGCCTGTGGGGCAGGCAGCAATCAACCCAGTGCCTAGGAAAATGATTGCTGATGAAATGGAAAAAATATGTTTAGATTACGGCTATGATAAAAGCTTTAAAGTAATTATTTCTGCAAAGGAAGGAATTGAAGCTGCTAAAAAAACATTTAATGAAAAGTTAGGTATTATTGGTGGTATATCAATACTTGGCACAACAGGGATAGTTGAGCCAATGAGTGAAAAAGCTTTAATAGATACTATATATTTAGAGATAGACAGCCAAATGGAGCAGGGCAGGCAGAATATACTTTTAACACCCGGTAATTACGGCAGAAATGCTGCACTGGAAAAATTTGGCATAGATATAGAAAAAGGTATAAAAATTTCAAACTATATAGGCGATACTCTTGATTATA
>CAMEZN010000236.1 GCA_945947845.1 uncultured Mucispirillum sp.
ATCCCAAGCCCGTAATATATTTCTAATGCACGAATTATTCTTGCAGGGTCATTAGCACTGATTTTCTGTGCATATTCATTATCCACCTGCATCAGCTGACTGTATAGTATATCTAACCCATCTTTTTCAGCTTTCTTCTGTAATTCTTCCCTGATAGAAGTATCTATTTCAGGGCAGTTAAATATACCATCAGTTAATGACTTAATATAAAGCCCTGTTCCACCAGCAATAACAGGAACTTTTCCTCTGCTAATAATATCATCAATAAGTGCTTCTGCCTGCAAAACAAACATTCCAGCAGAATAACATTCATCTGGCTCCATAATATCAATAAGATGATGTTTCACCTGCTGCATTTCCTGTTTACTAACTTTTGCTGTTCCAATATCAAGTCCTTTATATACTTGAAAAGCATCAGCACTAATAATCTCAACAATACCTGTTTTTAATGCAGCATTAAAAGCTGTACTGCTTTTTCCTGATGATGTAGGACCAGTAATTATTGGAATAATCATCTGTAAAATTTCCTTGCAAGCTCCTGCACTGTCATCATATATATAATAGGTCTGCCATGCGGACATGTTCCAAAATTATTCGTATTAAAAAGCAGAGTAACAAGATATTCCATTTCTGCATTAGTAAGTTCATCACCTGCTTTTATAGCAGATTTACACGAAAGCATAGCCCGTGGAGCTTCTTCCTGTTTTGATTTTCCAGTCTGACATAAATCAACTACAATATTAGTAAATTCTTTTGCTATATTTTTCCTTATAATATTATAAGGAACTCTTAAAATTTCAAGTTTATTAATACCTGTAATTTTATACCCATAACCAAAAGATTCAATAATCAATCTAAATCTATCAATATTATCAATAATTTCATCAGTCATAATAACTTCAACTGCATCATGCAGAACAATAGATGGTTTGGGATTTGATGAATTTTCTGCATTTATTTTTTCATATAGTATTCTTTCATGGGCAGCATGCTGGTCTATAAAAAGTATTTCCTTATTAGGTGTTTCTATAACGATATATGTTTTATCTATCTGCCCAACAATTCTAAATTCACCACTGGCAATACGATTATCAAGAGTATCTATCTTCTCTGTATTTGACTGTGCCGTGTTATTTGCATAGTTTAATGGAAAATCTTCAAGTGCTTCATCAATAGATAATGTATAGGAAGCCTGCTGTATGTTAGATGTGTTATCTTCATTATCTGAATTTTTACTGTTTTTTTCATAAAAAGAAGAATTTAAGCTGCTGTTTTTATACTCTGAAAAAGTTTTATAACTATTATCTCTATTATATACTTGTCTGTTTTCTTCCTGTTTTTCATTCATTATATTATGTTCATTATTATTCTGTTTTTCATTGATAGTATAACCCTGCTGAATATGGTTTCCAGTATATCCAGTATTGACACCCTTTCCCTTAAATGAATCAGCAACTGCATCACTTACAAGAGAAAACATTTCACCAGCATTCACAAACCTAACTTCAAGTTTTGCTGGGTGCACATTTGCATCAACTATATCAGGACTAATTCTAATATCAATAACAGCAGCCGGAAATCTGCCATCTGGTATAAGCCTGTGATAAGCACTTATTACAGCCTGCACTAAACTTGTATCTTTTATAAGTCTTCCATTAACCCCAATAATAATGGCATCTCGTTTTAATCTATCACTGGCAGAAGGCAGTGTTGCACAAGCAAAAACTTTTTTACCAGCATATTCTGCTACTCCTTGACAAAATGCTTTTCCATTAAATATTTTAGCAGCTCTTACAGCAGTATCATCAGAAGATAAAGCATGATAAACTTCTTTATCATTACATTTTAATAAAATATCAATTTTAGGATTAATAAGAGAAAAATGCTTAATAAGCCTTATGATTTCACTTTCAAGACTTTTAGAGCTTTTTAAAAACTTTCTTCTTGCTGGCAGATTTTCAAATAATCTATCTGCTTCTATAATTGTGCCTTTAATTGCAGCAGTTGGTTTAATTTCACCTATTTTACCATACTGGCATGTAATAGTATAAGCTTTACAACCATCTTTACCGCTTGTAATTTTAAAATCACTAACAGAAGAAATAGCAGCTAATGCTTCACCTCTAAACCCAAAAGTTGATGCAGAATAAACATCTTCAACAGTTTCAGCTTTACTTGTTGCAAAACGTTCTAATGCCAGTGGCAAATCATCTTTATCTATACCCTTTCCATTATCAGTTACCTTAATTTTATTTAAACCACCCTCAAGAATTTCCACTACAATTTTTGATGCACCAGCATCACATGAATTTTCTATTAATTCTTTTACAACATTAAAAGGTTTTTCTACGACTTCACCAGCAGCTATTTTAGAAGCAACTTCCGGAGCCAGCCTTTTTATTACAGCCATATTTTATCCTTATATTTATTTAAGAAATATTTTACTAGATTTTTTAGTTTTTTACAATAGGGCAAAAAAATTCCGCCAATTAATATTTGGCGGAATTTAGTTTTTATGTGATTAATTATTTAATATTTTTTAATGCTTTTAAAAGTAAACCTTCATTATAGCCAGAAATAGCTTTACCATTAATATAAAATGCTGGTGTTCCAGAAATTTTTAATGATGCAGCTAACTTTTTAGACTGTTCTACTTTATCTTTAATTTCATCAGAATTAACTAATTCTTTGAATTTTTCTGGATTATCTGTTTTAGAAGCATACTCATTTATTATCTGCTCATTAACTTCATTAACTAAACTAGATAAAACTTCCTGATTAAGCTGAGTGCCATTATTTTGTAAATTTTTCATTTTGGATTCTAAAACTTTTATATAATCTGTTTCTAAAAGGTTATTTTTAAAGTTAAAACCCATTTTTGCACCAGCTTCAAATACTTGTGCCATAAGTTGTGCATTTGGGTGCATATCTAATGGTAAATGAACAATATATAAAGCATAATCTGATTTATTTTTTAATTCTTCTTTCAATAATAAATGTGCTTTCTTGCAATATGTGCATTGAAAATCTGTAATTTCAACAATCACATTTTTAGCATCTTTTTTTCCACCTGCAAGTGTAAGGTTATCAGTATCTATTACTTCTACTGCTGCATAATCAAATTCTAAATCATCTTGTATAGATGATAATGTTTCAGCATTGATTACATCTTTTACAATATATTTACCGTCTGTAATTACTCTTTGAGTATCAATTACTTTGCTCTTATTATCATAAACTCTTATTTCTGCATAAGCATAACCCGGCAGAATATCTTTTAAATTTGTAAGCTCTACTACCTGAACTTTTAATCCTTTATCACCAGAATTAACATCTAACTGTTTTTGAACTATTTTTTCAATTGCTTTTAAATCAGCACCTGAAGTTTGGCTTCCGTCTGTTTTAGAATTGCAGCCAGCAAATACAGCCAGTAAAACTAACAAAATAACTATTCGTTTCATATTTGACTCCTTTTATATAAACAGTGAAAAAATCTATCACACATAAAAATATTATTAAAATAT